>JAJXZZ010000182.1 GCA_021779795.1 Acidobacteriota bacterium
CGCGAGACCGTCGAGGCCGATCGCGAGGACGCCCGCGCGGAGATGGTTCGGCAGGTCGAGGAGACCCGCGCCGGGGCGCTCGTCGAGCAACTGGCGGGCCTCGTCGTCGCCGCGGCGCGGCCCGAAGGCGCGGCTGGCTGCGAGGCGCTCGGCCGGCGGCTCGGCCGCCGCACGGACCGGTTCGAAGCGGCCGTGTCCGATGCCGGCTCCGTGTTCGCCCTCGACCGGCTGCACCGCGTGCGGATCGCGGCCAAGCAGCTCCGGTACGCGCTCGAGCTGGCGCACGAGATCGGACAGGTTCCGGCGCTTCGCCTCGTGGCGCGCCTCAAGCGGATCCAGGATCTCCTGGGGCGACTGCACGACCTGGAAGTCGTCGGCGGTTACCTGCAGCCCCCGCGGGGCGCGGCGGGCCGGTCACCGGAAGACGAGGCTCGCGCGCTGGTCGAGCACGAGATGCGCCGGCTGCACGCGGTGTACCTGGCCCGGGCGGGCGCGCTCGACGCCATCGTCTCCGCCTGCCGCGGGAAGGTTCTTCAGCGGCTCGCGGACCGCGCGGTCGAGCCGGCGCGAAGGAGGGCGACATGGCCGAAACGTTCAGCCTCTACCTCGTCAGGCACGCCATCGCCGCCGAGCCGGGCCCGGAGTACCCGGACGACACGAAGCGGCCGCTGACCGACGACGGCGTGTCGAGGTTCCGGAAGGCGGTGGCGGGGCTGGCCGCGCTCGACGTGGAGGTCGAGCTCGTCCTGACGAGCCCGCTCACGCGCGCCCGGCAGACGGCCGATCTCCTGTCAACAGGACTCGACGGTCACCCGGCCGTCGTCGAGACGGGGGCGCTGGCGCCGGGCGCCCCGTACAAGGCGCTGATGACCGAGCTCGGGCGGCACGCCCGGCGGACGGCCGTGGCGCTGGTCGGCCACGACCCGTCGATCGGGCAGGCGGCGGCGCGCCTGATCGGCAGCCCGAGCGCCCTCGTGTTCCGGAAGGGCGGCGTCTGCCGGATCGACGTGGACCGCCTGCCGCCGGTCGCTCCCGGCCGCCTGGCGTGGTTCGCCCCGCCGAGGCTGCTCGTCCGCGTGCGCGGGCCGAGGTGACCGGCCAGGCGCCGCCGCCGTCACAGCAGGCCCGGCCGCTTCGCCCCCGGCGCGGAGTCGATCGCCGCGCAGAGGCCGATCATCTCGAGCGCCGTCGCCGCGGCGTCGAACCCCTTGTTGCCGGCCTTCGTGCCGGCGCGCTCCATCGCCTGCTCCAGCGTGTCGGCCGTGATGATCCCGAAGATCACGGGCACGCCGGTCTCGAGCGACACCTGCGCGATCCCCTTGGTCACCTCGCCGGCGACGAAGCTGAAGTGCGGCGTGTCGCCCTGGACGAGGCAGCCGAGGCAGACGACCGCCCCGTAGGCGCCCGTGCGCGCGAGGCGCTGCGCCGCCAGCGGGATCTCGAAACTGCCCGGCACCCAGGCCACGTCCACGTCGGCCTCGGGCACGCCGTGGCGCCGCAGGCAGTCTTCCGCCCCGGCGAGCAGCTCGCGCGTGAAGAACTCGTTGAAGCGCGACGCGACGATGCCGATCTTCCGGCCGCCCGCGTCGAACCGTCCCTCGAAAACCCGTCCCATCGGATCGTCCTCCAGGCGCCTCGAGCCCGGCGCCCGATGTCGGCTTGACCGCCACGCGCTCGTCCGTGGCTGCCGGGCCTGCTGGCGCGGGGCCGCTTCAGACCTGGCCGAGCAGGTGCCCGAGCCGCTCCTTCTTCGTGCGCAGGTAGTGAACGTTGCGCCGGTTGGGCGCGACCTCGATGGGGATGCGGGAGGCGATCTCGAGGCCGTGGCTCCCGAGGCCGACCACCTTGCGCGGGTTGTTGGTCAGCAGGTCCATCCGCCGCACGCCGAGGTCGTACAGGATCTGCGCGCCGAGGCCGTACTCGCGCAGGTCGTCGGCAAACCCGAGCCGGCGGTTGGCCTCGACCGTGTCGGCTCCCTCGTCCTGCAGCGCGTAGGCTCTCAGCTTGTTGAGGAGCCCGATGCCCCGGCCCTCCTGGCGCATGTAGAGGAAGACGCCGGCCCCCCTGCGGTCGATCGCCTCGAGCGCCGCCTCCATCTGCTCGCCGCAGTCGCAGCGGAGCGAGTGGAAGAGATCGCCCGTCATGCACTCCGAGTGGACGCGGACGAGCACCGTGTCCCCGGCGCGGATGGCGCCCCTGACGAGGGCGAGGTGCAGCAGGTCGTCGACGGTCGTCCCGTAGGCGAAGAGCCGGAACGGCCCGAAGCGCGTCGGCAGGTTGACCGCGATCTCGCGCCGGACGAGCACCTCGTGCCGCCGGCGGTGGGCGATCAGGTCCGCGATGGACGCCACCACGAGGCCGAACCGGTCGGCGATCTCCCGCAGGCGCGGGAGGCGGGCCATGGTGCCGTCCTCGTCCATGATTTCGCAGATGACGCCGGCGGGGGAGAGGCCCGCCATCCGGCACAGGTCCACGGCGGCCTCGGTGTGGCCGGCGCGGCGAAGCACGCCTCCCGGCTGCGCCTCGAGCGGGAAGATGTGGCCCGGGCGGGCGAGGTCGGCCGGCCGGCTCTCCGGATCGACGAGCACCTGCACCGTCCGCGCGCGGTCGGGCGCCGAGATCCCCGTCGTCACCCCGCGCGCCGCGTCGACCGACACCGTGAACGACGTGCCGAGGCTCGCGGTGTTCTCCGCCACCATCGGCCGCAGGTCGAGCGCCCGCAGCCGGTCGCGCGTGGCGGCGAGGCAGATGAGGCCGCGGCCGTGACGGGCGAGGAAGTTGATCGCCTCCGGCGTCACCTTGTCGGCGGCGACGATGAAGTCCCCCTCGTTCTCGCGATGCTCGTCGTCCACGACGATGATGGCCTCGCCGCGGCCGAGGGCGGCCAGGGCGTCGGGAATCGAATCGAGGCGTTCGGGATCCGGCATGACAGGTCTCCTGGGCTCCTCGGCCCCGTTACGCGGACGTCGGGTGCTTCCTCCAGCCGGCGCGGAGGATCGCGTCGACGGTGAGCGGTTCCGGCGGCGGGCCGCCGCCGGCCGGCCGCTGCGCGCGGGCGGCCTTGGCCAGCACATCGACTTCGAGGTTCACCCGGTCCCCGCGCCCGAGCGACGCGAGGTGCGTCTGGGCCAGCGTGTGCGGGACCAGCATGACCGTGAACGTCCGGTCGAACGGCCCCTCGTCGAGTGTCAGGCTGACGCCGTCAACGGCAATCGATCCCTTCGGCAGCAGCTGCGCCAGCACGGCCGCGTCGGCGGCGATCGTGAGCGACGCCGAGCGGCCGGCGCGGCGACGGGCGACGACGCGTCCGACGCCGTCCACGTGCCCGAGGACGAAGTGGCCGCCCAGCTCGTCTCCCACGCGACGCGCCGGCTCGACGTGGACGCGCCGGCCGGCCACCCAGTTGCCGGCGGTCGTGACACGGAGCGTCTCGGGCGACAGGTCGGCGCGCACGCGGCGGCCCGCCTTCCCCGTGACGGTGAGACAGATCCCATCCACGGCGAGGCTGTCGCCAATCGCCAGCGACGGCGCCGACGAGGGCGCGTCGATCTCCACGACGCGTGTTCGGCCCGCGGCGCCGACCGAGCGCACCGTGGCCACCTCGCGGACGAGGCCGGTGAACATCAGCGTCCCTCCCCGGCGGCGCCGCCCATGTCCGCCAGCGCGGCCTCGAACGACATCCGGTCGAAGACGGTCTTCTCGTCCTCCCCGACGCGTTCGATCCTGGTGACGTGGCCGCTCCAGGCGGGAGTTCCCCGCGGCCAGGTCTCGCCTTGTCCGAGCGTGGCCGGGGCGACGTAGGCGATCCATCGATCGACGACGCCCGCGTCGAGGAACGCCCGCGAGAGCCGCGGGCCGGCCTCGAGCATCAGACAGTGGCCGCCGCGCCGGGCGAACTCGCGCACGAGCGACACCGGATCGACATGGCCCTCGCGCTCGTCGCACGGGACGACGGTTCCCTGGCGCCGCTCCACTTCGGGCCGGCGCGGGGAGGACGCGGCCGCGCGGCCCGCGAAGACCCAGAACGGGCGAGGCCATCCCTCGTCCAGGCTCAGGTCGGTGTCCACGCAGGCGGGCACGGCGTCGTCGGCGGGGCAGGGCTCGGACGGGCCGAGGAGGCGGCCGTCGAGGCGGGGCCGGTCCTGGCGCAGCGTCGCCTCGCCAACCGCCACCACGTCGGACCAGCGGCGGAGGCGATGCGCGTCACGTCGCGCGTCGATGCCGGTGAGGTAGTGCGGTGTCGTGGCGGCTCGCGTCGCCGGGAGCGGCGCGAAGAAGCCGTCCCGCGACGTGGCAGTCTTCAGGAGGACGAACGGCCGCTCGAACGCGCGCGTCGCGACGAACGGCCAGACGAGTTCCAGCGCCTCGGACGCCAGCACGCCGCTCTCGACGGCGACGCCGGCGCGCCGGACGGCCTCCAGCCCGCCTCCCGCGACCCGCGGATTCGGATCCCGGACGCCTATCACCAGCCGGGCGATGCCGCTCGACGCGACCATGGGCGCGCAGGCGGGCCTCCGGCCCTGGTGGTTGCACGGCTCGAGCGTGCAGTAGAGCGTCGCCCCCTTCGCCAGCGGCCCGGCCTCGCGGAGGGCGACCGCCTCGGCGTGGTCGGTGCCCGTCCCCAGGTGGGCGCCGCGCCCGACGACGCGGCCGTCGCGCACCACGACCGCCCCGACCGGAGGGTTGGGCCACGGCCGCGCGGGAATGCGGCCGGCGAGGCGCAGCGCCTCGGCCATGAACGAGACGTCTTCGATGCTGGCTGAACGACCCACCGTCTCCTCGATGCGGGGCGGTGGGAAAGGGCAGGCGTACCCCCGGCGCGCCGCGGGCGGGCGCGCCACGAGCAGGCCCCCAACTCCTCCCATCCAGACTCTCACTGTCGGCCCCGGAATCTCACCGGGTCCTGCCCTCGCGGGCTCGCGGGCTGTACCGCCGGTGGGGACTTTCACCCCGCCCCGAAGTTGTGGCTACCACACGATAGCGGCCGGTTCGCTCCGGTGTCAAGGCGACGGGCGAGTTCCCATCGATTCCACAGTGAGTTGGGGCTATACTGCTTTCGCGCCCTACCCGTGGTGTACAGCGGTGACCGTTAATCAGGTGAGAGTGGAAGGTATCCGAATGGACAACGACGGCGCCGAGCGGCCTCGCGTGTACTTGCCCGACACCAACGTTCTCATCAACGACCCGGACTCGCTCACCAAGCTCGCGCGCGGCAACGTGGTGGTGGTGCCCTACCCGGTCGTGCGGGAGGTGGATCAGCTCAAGGACAGCCTGAATGGCGTCGGGATGGCCGCCCGGCGCGTGGCGCGGCTGCTCGACACGTTCCAGGAAGGCAAGTCGTCGTCCGCCCTGTCGCACGGCATCCCGATGCCGGACGGCGGGTTCCTCGTGTTCGACGACAACCTGGTGCCGGCCGACGACGCGTGGGACGGGTTCGACCCGCGCAACAACGACGACCGGATCATCTGCATCGCGCGGAAGTGGACGCGGCTCAGGCCCGGCTCGCGCGTGAGCCTGGTGACGCGCGACGTGGCGATGCGCGTCAAGGCGCGGCCGCTCGGCGTGAGCGCCGAGGACTACCGCGACGACAAGAAGATCTCGTCGGTGGACGAGCTGTACCCCGGCGCGGCGACGATCACGATCCCGGACGAGCAGTACGGGTTGCTCACCGATCTCCACCGCGAGTCGCGGCTGGCCGCCTCGCGCGTGCTCGACGTGACCGACGCCGGGCCGCTGCTCGCCAACCAGTGCTGCACGATCGCGACGGCGTCGAGCGGCAAGGTGGCGCTGGCGATGTACAAGGCGGGGCCGGCGCCCTACTTCAGGCTGGTCCGCAAGCCGGAGACCGAGCGCGGCATCGCGCCGATGAACACCGAGCAGCAGTTCGCGCTCGCCCTGCTCACCGACCCCGACATCCTGCTGGTGACGCTGGTCGGGCGCGCGGGCTCGGGCAAGACGCTGATGGCGCTGCTGGCCGGCTACACGCAGCTCCGGGAGGCCTACGGGCACCTGCTGATCTACCGGCCCAACATCGAGATCGGGCAGTCGCTCGGCTACCTGCCGGGGTCGCTCGAGGAGAAGTTCGCTCCGTGGACGCGGCCGGTGTTCGACAACCTCGAGCTGGTGCTGCGCGGGCAGTCGCGCACGGGCATGGCGCTCGGGTTCGAGGACCGGGCCAAGGCGGGCCGCGAGGGGAGGAAGGAGGAGGCGGGGCGGCACCACCTCGACCTGCAGGACCTGCTGGCGCGCGAGGTCGTGCAGATCGCGCCGATCTCGCACCTGCGCGGGCGCAGCATCCACGACGCCTTCATCATCGCCGACGAGGCGCAGAACATGAACCACCACGAGGTGAAGACGCTGCTGACCCGGTCGGGCCAGGGCACGAAGATCGTCTTCACCGGCGACCCCGACCAGGTCGATCTCCCCGACTCGAGCTCGACGACCAACGGCCTGATACACCTGGTGGAGCGGTTCAAGGGGCAGGAGGAGTTCGGCCACATCACGATGACCACGACCGTCAGGTCGCGCCTGGCGGCCCTGGCGGCGAACCTGCTGTAATCCGGCAACCCTGCCCGTCGACTCGGGCGCTTCGCCCCTCGCTCGGGGCACCCCGAGCAACGTCGAGGGGTGAAGGGCCGCCCTTCTATGTGGCGTGTCCTGTCAAGCTCCTGGTTTCTCCGTCGTGATCCGTCTCCGTCATCGGGCTCGAGTTGGCGGTCAGCGTTGAAGTCGTGAGGGTCTCTCACGACGACCTTCT
>JAJXZZ010000183.1 GCA_021779795.1 Acidobacteriota bacterium
ATGGGTGTCAGTCAGTTCGCGCGCAGCGTGGCCGAATCGCCGACGATGGCGCTCAACGAGCGGGCCCGGGTGCTCCGCGAGCAGGGCGAGTCGATCGTCCACCTCGGCATCGGCGAGCCGCAGAACGCGGCGCCGACGGCCGCCATCGAGGCCGCGTCGGCGGCGCTGTCGGGCGGGAAGATCAAGTACACGCCGACCACCGGGACGCCGTCGTTCAAGAACGCCATCATCCGTTATACCGAGGCGAACTACGGCCGGACCGTCGGCCCGAAGAACGTCGTCGTGTGCTCCGGCGCCAAGCAGGCGATCTTCAACGCCCTCTGGACGATTCTCGACCCCGGCGACGAGGTGATCCTGCTCGCCCCCTTCTGGGTGAGCTACCCGGAGATGGTGAAGATGTGCCGCGCGGTCCCGGTGGTGGTCGCGCCCCGGCCCGGCACGCTGACGCCCGCCTTCGACGACATCGCGCGCGCGGTGACGCCCCGCACGCGGGCGATCATCGTCAACAGCCCGAACAACCCGTCGGGGATGGTCTTCTCGCGGGACCTGGTGGGCGCGCTCGTCCGCTTCTGCGAGGATCGCGGCATCCACGCGATCATGGACGACATCTACCACAAGCTGGTGTTCGACGGCACGGCGGCGCCCTCCTGCTACGCGTTCACCACGCGCGACCTCGACGCCAGCCCCGTGATCGTCGTCAACGGCATCGCGAAGACTTACGGCATGACCGGCTTCCGGATCGGCTGGGCGATCGCCAGCCAGGAGATCGTGTCGGTGATGGGCACGCTGCAGTCGCAGACGACCTCCTGCACGTCGGGCCTGTGCCAGGCCGCCGCCGAGGGGGCGCTGCTCGGGCCGCAGGACGGCGTCGAGTCGCTCCGCCGGTGCATGGAGAAGAACCGCGACCTCGTCGTCGCCGAGCTGGAGAAGGTGCCCGGTGTGAAGCTGGTCAAGCCGTCCGGCACGTTCTACTGCCTGCCCGATTTCAGCGGGTGCTTCCGGGAGGGGATCGCGCAGGGCTCGCACGACCTGGCGATGTTCCTCCTGTCCAAGGCGCGGGTCGTCACGGTGCCGGGCAAGGACTTCGGCCTCGAAGGGCACCTGCGCCTCAGCTATGCCGGCAGTTCCGCGGAGGTGGCCGAGGGCCTGAAGCGGATCCGCTGGGCGCTCGACCCGGCCATGCCGCGCGAGTACCGGATCGGCGACAAGACGGTCGTCAGGGACTGGCTGTAGCCCTCGCCGGAGGAGACGCGAGCCGTGACGCTCCCCGCGACGTTCGTCTCCGATCTCGAGCAGGTCGTCGGCGCCGCCTCGGTCCGCCAGGACGAGGCGGCGCGGACGACGTACGGGCAGGACGGCCTCAAGGCGCCCAGGCTGCCCGACGTCGTCGTCATGCCGGGGACGACGACCGAGGTGGCGGCCGTCGCCGAGATGTGCGACCGGTCGCGCGTGCCGCTCTACGTGAGAGGCGGCGGCACCGGCTACAGCGGCGGCGCCGTGCCGGTGCGCGGCGGCGTCCTGCTGTCGATGGAGCGGTTCAACCGCATCCTCGAGATCGACGAGCGCAACCTGCTGGTCGTCACCGAGCCCAACGTCGTCACCGCCCGCCTGCAGGCGGCGGTGGAGCAGGTGGGGCTCTTCTATCCGCCGGACCCCGCCAGCCTCGAGGAGTCGGCGATCGGCGGCAACATCGCCGAGTGCGCCGGCGGTCCCCGCGCGTTCAAGTACGGCACGACCCGGCGGTACGTGCTCGGCCTCGAAGTCGTCCTGCCGACCGGGGAGGTGATCCGGACCGGGTCGAAGGCCGTCAAGAGCGTCGTCGGCTACGACCTCACGCAGCTGCTCGTCGGTTCGGAGGGCACGCTCGGGATCATCACGCAGGCCGTCCTGCGGCTGGTCCCCAAGCCGCCGGCGCGTGCCACCCTGCGCGCGACGTTCGACAGCATCGAGGCGGCCGCCGGGGCGGTAGACGAGCTGATCCGCGCCCGCGTCGTGCCGGCCACGCTGGAACTGGTGGACGGCGAGTGCCTGGCGGCCGTCCGGCAATACCTCGGCGGCGAGGAACTGGCGCCGGCCGGGACGGCCGGGCTGCTGATCCTCGAGGTGGACGGCCTGGCGCACGAGGTGGCCGCCGAGGCGGGCCTCGTGGAGCAGGCGTGCCGGGCGGCCGGCGCGACCGAGGTGCTGCGCGCCGCGGACGATGCCGAGCGCGAGGCGATCTGGCGGGTCCGCCGCGAGCTGTCGCCCGCGCTGAAGACGATTGCCTCGCTCAAGCTGAACCAGGACGTGGTGGTCCCTCGCGGGCGGGTTCCCGACCTGTTCCGCCTGATTGCCGACCTCGCCCGCGAGTTCGGCCTGCGGATCCCCAGCTTCGGCCACGCGGGCGACGGCAACATCCACGTCAACATCATGGTGGACGCGAGCGACGCGGCGGCCGTGGAACGGGCGCGGCGCGCCCAGCGCCTGCTGTTCGAGGGGGTGGTGGCGCGCGAGGGGTCGATCAGCGGCGAGCACGGCATCGGGTACACGAAGCTCCCGTTCATCTCGCTCGAGCTGTCGCCCGAGGTCATCGCGCTGTCGAAGCGGATCAAGCAGGCCTTCGACCCGCACGCCATCCTGAACCCGGGGAAGGTGTTTCCGGAGTAGGCGCGGCGCCGGCCGCGCGAGCGGCGCGCTATACTGCAGGTATGCCACGAACCATTGCCGTCATCGGCGCCTCTCCCGACCGCCACAAGTACGGGAACAAGGCCGTGCGCGCGTTCCGCGATCGCGGCGACACCGTCATCCCGATCAACCCGAAGGAGCCCGAGATCGAGGGGCTGAAGGCCTACGTCTCGGTGCTCGACGTGCCGGGCGCGATCGACATGGCGACGATGTACGTGGCGCCGGCCGTGGGGCTGCGGGTCCTCGACGAGATCGCGAAGAAGGGGATCCGCGAGGTCTGGTTCAACCCCGGGGCGGACAGCCCCGAGGTGGTCGAGCGCGCCAGGGAACTCGGTCTCGACGCCATCGTCGCGTGCAGCATCGTCGGCATCGGCAAGAGCCCGGCAGCGTACTGACGTCTCCCGGTTCCAGGCTGCGGGCGCCGGGCGGTGTCACGCGCGACTCGGCCGGCAGCCCGTAGCCCGAAGCCCGTTATTGACATCGAGCCCACCCTCTCGCTATACTGATCGGTGATAAGCCTCTCCCTGTGACATGGCCCGCGGGGGCCTTCCACCCCGCAGTTCCAGTATCCTCAACCCACCCTAGTTAGCGGCGGATCACACACTATGCCAAGCAACAACAAGCGCCAGCCCATGTCGGCGCGCGGGTCGAACGGCCAGACGACGGTGCCGGCTGAGCCCCCGGCGACGGCCGAACCCCAGGACCCTGCCAAGGCGCCAGCCCGGCGCCCCGGCGAGGGGCTCAACATCGGCGAACTGAAGGACATGAGCATCCAGAAGCTCACCCAGATCGCCAAGGACCTGAACGTCGCCGGCGCCACCGGGATGCGCAAGCAGGAGCTGATCTTCCAGATCCTCAAGGCGCAGACCGAGCAGAGCGGGTACATCTTCTCCGAGGGCGTGCTCGAGGTGCTGCCCGACGGGTTCGGGTTCCTCCGGGCCCCGGACTACAACTACCTGCCGGGCCCCGACGACATCTACGTGTCCCCGTCGCAGATCCGGAAGTTCGACCTGCAGACCGGCGACACGGTGTCGGGCCAGATCCGGCCGCCCAAGGAAGGGGAGCGGTACTTCGCGCTGATCAAGGTCGAGGCCGTCAACTTCGAGCCGCCCGAGCAGGCGCGCGACAAGCTGTTCTTCGAGAACCTGACGCCGCTCTACCCGCAGGAGATGTGCAAGCTCGAGACGCAGCCCGACAACCTCTCCGGGCGCGTCATGGACCTGATGACGCCGATCGGCAAGGGGCAGCGCGGCCTGATCGTCGCGCCGCCGCGCACCGGCAAGACGATGCTCCTGCAGAGCATCGCGCAGTCGGTGGCCGTCAACCACCCCGAGGTCTACCTGATCGTCCTGCTCATCGACGAGCGGCCCGAAGAAGTGACCGACATGCAGCGGTCGGTTGACGGCGAGGTCATCTCCTCGACGTTCGACGAGCCGGCGCAGCGGCACGTCCAGGTGGCCGAGATGGTCATCGAGAAGGCCAAGCGCCTGGTCGAGCACAAGAAGGACGTGCTCATCCTGCTCGACTCGATCACGCGCCTCGCGCGCGCCTACAACACGGTCATCCCGCCGTCGGGCAAGGTGCTCTCGGGCGGTCTCGACTCGAACGCGCTCCAGAAGCCGAAGCGGTTCTTCGGCGCGGCGCGCAACATCGAGGAGGGGGGCTCGCTGACGATCATCGCCACGGCGCTCGTCGACACCGGCTCGCGCATGGACGACGTGATCTTCGAGGAGTTCAAGGGCACGGGCAACATGGAGATCCACCTGGACCGCAAGCTGGTGGACAAGCGCGTGTTCCCGGCCATCGACATCCAGAAGAGCGGCACGCGCAAGGAAGAGCTGCTGCTGGTGCGCGAGGATCTCAACCGCGTGTGGGTGCTGCGCAAGGTGCTCAACCCGCTGTCGCCGGTCGAGGCGATGGAACTGCTGCTCGACAAGATGGGCAAGACCAAGTCGAACGCCGAGTTCCTGTCGGCGATGCAGAAGATGGGGTAACGTGCGGTCGTGCGGGCCTCCTGGCCCGCAGGCAGGGGCCGGCTCTCAGCGGACCACGCTCGCACGACGGGCGTGCGCTGGAGCTGGCCGTGGATCGCGACATCCCGGCAGGGTGAGGCTGACAGCCTTGCCCTCCCGCCGACCGCGTGACGCGGCCTTCAGCCTTCAGCCCTCGGCCCTCGGCCCCCGGCCGGCTGAGGCGCCGCGTCATCGCCAGCGCCGATCCCGTCGCCCGCGACGAGCTTCCGCAGTTCCTCCCCTTCGATGACTTCCTTCTCGAGCAGCCGGCGCGCCACCAGGGCCAGCGTCTCGCGGCGTTCGGCCAGGATGGCGCGCGCCCGCTCGTGGGCCCCGTCCACGATGCGCCGCACCTCGGCGTCGATCTCCCGCGCCGTCTCCTCGGCGTAGTGGCCGCGCTCGCCGCCGAGCGGCACGTCGAGGAACCGGTTCCCGCCGTGGTGGTCGTAGGTCACCGCGCCCAGCTTCTCGGACATGCCGTACTCGGTGACCATGGCGCGCGCGATGTCGCTCGCCCGCTGCAGGTCGTTCTGGGCGCCGGTCGTGATGTCGCCCATCGCCAGCTCCTCGGCCGACCGGCCGCCGAGCAGCACGGCGAGCTGGTCGTGGAGCGCGCCGCGCGTCATCAGGTACCGGTCCTCGAGCGGCAGCTGCATCGTGTAGCCGAGCGCGCCGAACCCGCGCTGCACGATCGAGATCTTGTGCACGGGGTCGAGGCCGGGGATCACGGTGGCGACGATCGCGTGGCCCGACTCGTGGTAGGCCACGATCTCGCGCTCGCGGTCGTTCATCACCCGTTTCTTCTCGAGGCCCGCGATGGTCCGGTCGATGGCCTCGTCGAACTCCGCCATCTCGACGTGGGGCTTGTTGCGCCGCGCCGCGAGCAGCGCCGCCTCGTTGACGAGGTTCCCGAGGTCGGCGCCCGCGAACCCCGCGGTCCGCGCGGCCACGATCTTGAGATCGACCGCCGGGTCCACCTTCACGCCGCGGACGTGGATGGCGAGGATCGCCTCGCGCCCCTTCACGTCCGGCTTGTCCACCAGCACCTGCCGGTCGAACCGGCCGGGCCGGAGCAGGGCCGAGTCGAGCACCTCGGGCCGGTTGGTCGCGGCCATGATGATGACGCCCTTGCGCGCGTCGAACCCGTCCATCTCGGCGAGCAGCTGGTTGAGCGTCTGCTCGCGCTCCTCGTGGCTGCCGAGGGGGCTCTGGACGCGGGCCCGGCCGAGCGCGTCGAGCTCGTCGATGAAGACGATGCACGGCGCCTTCGCCTCGGCCTGCTGGAACAGGTCGCGCACGCGCGCCGCGCCGACGCCGACGAACATCTCGACGAACTCCGACCCGCTCAGGCTGAAGAACGGCACGTGCGCCTCGCCGGCCACGGCGCGCGCCAGCAGCGTCTTGCCGGTGCCCGGCGGCCCGACGAGCAGCACCCCCTTCGGGATCCGGCCGCCGAGCTGCGTGTACTTCCTCGGCGTCCGCAGGAACTCCACGATCTCCTTCAGCTCGTCCTCGGCCTCGTCCACGCCCGCCACGTCGGCGAAGGTCACCTTCACGTCGTCCTCGGCGTAGATCTTCCCGCGGCTGCGGGCGAACGACATCACGCCCCCCTCGGCGCCGCCCATCCGGCGGAAGAAGAAGCTCGAGACCCCGATGATGAGGAGCAGCGGCAGTACCCAGCTCAGGAGGTCGGGCAGCCAGTGGCTCGACACCTCGCCGGTGAACTTGACCTTGTGCGCCTCGAGGTCCTCCACGAGCTTCGGGTCGTCGACGCGCGTCGTCACGAACGCCTTCGACTTGTCGTTCGCCGGCCCCTTGAGCTGGCCCCGGATGGTCTGGTCGCTGACCGTGACCTCGGCCACCTTGTCCTGGGCCACCAGGGTCTTGAACTCGCTGTACGGGATCGTGCGGCCCGACGGCAGGAAGAGGACCGTCTGCAGGATCGCGAGCAGCACGAACAGGGCGATCAGGTACCAGGTGGACCGGACCGGCCGCGGGGCGGCCGGCCGGCC
>JAJXZZ010000184.1 GCA_021779795.1 Acidobacteriota bacterium
TCGGGCAGGTGAAGGCGCTGGCGATGGCGGTGGCGGGCCGGCGGGCGCGGCGGCGGTGGACGAGGCTCAGGGAGTGCCTGGCGGAGGCAAAGTAGGCTCAGGGCTCAGGGCTCAAGGCTCAGGGCCCACGGCCCCTCCGCTGCCGGCTTGACTTTCCTGGCGACGAGATGTCAACTAACTAGTTAGTATTGTGCCGAGAGGGTCGATCGGGCCGGCGACGGGGCTGCCCGCCTGGCGGAGGACGACGTGAAACGAGTGGCCGGACGAACGCGCGACGCCATCCTGGCCGCCGCCGCCGACGAGTTCGCCGAATCCGGGTTCGACGGCGCGTCGGTCGACGACATCGCCGCGCGGGCCCGCGCCAACAAGGCGATGATCTACTACCACTTCCGGAGCAAGCAGCGGCTCTACGTCGAGATCCTCCGCGGCGTGTTCCGGGCCATGGGCGGGCGCGCCGAATCCATCGCCGGCTCCGGCCTCCCGCCCACCGCGAAGATCGACGCCTTCATCGACGCCTTCGACCTGATGGCGCAGGACCACCCCTACATGCCCCGCGTCATGATGCGCGAGATGGCCGAGGGCGCGCGCCGCCTCGATCCGCCGACGCTGCGACTGATGGCCGTCATCTACCGCAGCCTCGCCCGGATCCTCGACGAGGGCGCCCGCGCGGGCGCCTTCCGCCCCGCCGACCCGGCGCTCACCTACTTCAGCCTCATCATCCCGGTCATCTTCTTCCGGGTCACGGCGCCCGTCCGCGAGGCGTTCGGCAAGGCCGGCATCCTGCACCTCGAGCCCGGCCAGCCTGAGTTCCTGGCCAGCCTGAAGCGCAACGCCGCGCTCGCGCTCGCGCCCGACACCCGGCCGGCCGGCCGCGGCCGCGGCCGCGCCAAGGCCGATGCCCCGGCCCGCGTCCCGGCGGCCCCGCCTGGAAAGGCCGGGCGCCGTCCCGGTTCCGCCCGTTCTGGAGACCACGCATGAAAGCGAAGCTGTTCCTGTGCGCCCTGCCCGCCGCGCTCGCGGCCGCCCTGCTTGCGTCCGGATGCGCCCGCGAGGCCCCTGCCGACCTCGTCCGCGCGTCCGGCAACGTCGAGGCCACCGAGGTCCAGGTGTCGCCCAAGGTCGGCGGCCAGATGCTCCAACTGAAGGTCGACGAGGGCTATCGGGTCAAGGTGGGCGACGTCATCGCGGTCCTCGACACGACCGACTCGGAGCTGGCCCTCCGCCGCGCGAGGGCCGACCACGACCAGGCCGCCGCCAACCTCGCGCTGCTCGAGGCCGGGTCGCGCGTGGAGGACATCCGCCAGGCCGAGGCGCAGGTCAAGGGCGCCGAGGCCGACGTCGCCGGCGCGCGCGACGACCTGGCGTCGGCCGAGACCGACCTGAAGCGCTTCGAAGCGCTGCTCCAGACCAACTCCGGCACCGTGAAGCAGCGCGACGACGCCGCCACGCGGAAGCAGGTGGCGCAGGCCCGGCTCAAGGCGGCCGAGGAGCGGGTGCGCGCCGCGCACGAGGCCCTGGTGCGCCTCCAGCACGGCCCCCGGCCGCAGGAGATCGCCGCCGCGCGCGCCCGCGTGGCCGCGGCCGCCGCGCAGATCGCCACGCTCGAGCAGGCCATCGCCGACGCCACGGTGACCGCGCCGCTCGCGGGCCTGGTCAGCCAGAAGTTCGCCGACGCCGGCGAGATCCTCGCGCCCAGGCAGCCCATCGTGAGCATCCTCGATCTCGACCACGCCTGGGCCAACATCTACGTGGACGAGCCGGCGGTGCCGCGCATCCGCCTCGGCCAGCAGGCCACCGTCTACAACGACGCCGGCGGCGCGGGCCTCGTGGGGACGGTCACCTTCATCTCGCCGAAGGCCGAGTTCACGCCCAAGAACGTGCAGACGGCCGAGGAGCGGTCGAAGCTCGTCTACCGCATCAAGGTCACCGTGGACAACTCCCGCGGCATCCTGAAGCAGGGGATGCCGGTCGAAGCCGACGTCCCCCTCTCGCCCAGGTGACGACGATGCCCGGGGCCGCCATCACCCTCGATCGCGTCACCAGGCGGTTCGGCGCCACCGTGGCCGTCGACGACCTGTCGCTCGAGGTCCGCCGCGGCGAGATGTTCGGCCTCATCGGTCCGGACGGCGCCGGCAAGACGACGACGATCCGCCTGATCTGCGGCCTGCTCAGGGCCGACGCGGGGCGCATCTCGGTGCTCGGCGCCGACCCGGCGCGCCAGCACGGCGCCGTCACGCGCAGCGCGGGCTACCTCTCGCAGCGCTTCAGCCTCTACGGCGACCTCAGCGTCGACGAGAACATCGCCTTTTTCGCCGAGATCCACGGCCTCTCCGGCTTCCAGGCGCGACGCGACCGCCTGCTCGAGATGACGCAGCTCACGGCGTTCCGCGACCGGCTCGCCGACCGGCTGTCGGGCGGGATGAAGCAGAAGCTGGCGCTCGCCTGCACGCTGGTCCACGAGCCGCAGGTGATCCTGCTCGACGAGCCGACGACCGGCGTGGACCCGGTGTCGCGGCGCGAGTTCTGGAAGCTGCTGTCGGAGTTCCTCGCCCAGGGGATCACGATCGTGATGGCCACGCCGTACCTCGACGAGGCCGAGCGGTGCTCGCGCGTGGCGCTGTTCTCCAGCGGGAAGCTGCTGGTGCTCGACTCCCCGCAGGCGCTGCGCGACGGCCTGCCGGGCGTGATCCTCGAGGTGCTCGCGCGGCCGCAGCCGCGCGCCGTCGAGCTGCTGCGCGAGCTGCCGTGCCTCGCGGGCGTCCAGACGTTCGGGGAACGCATCCACGTGCGCTGCGGCGAGGGCGACCGCGCGTCGGTCGCGCCGCAGATCGAACGGCACCTGCGCGACCACCAGGTGGACGTGGCCGGCGTCCGGGAGATCCCGGCGTCGCTCGAAGACGTGTACATCAACAGGGTGTCCGCATCATGACTCCGCTCAAGATCACCGTCGCGACGCTGCTCTCCGCCGCGCTTGCCGCCGCGGCCGGCGCCGCCCAGACGTCCCCGCGCCTCACGCTCGACGAGGCCATCGCGAGGGGCTTCGCCGCGAGCCACCGCCTCGCCGAGCTGGGCGCGCGGCAGGAGGGGGCCGAGGCCGCCGCCCGCGGCGCGCGCGCCGCGAAACTGCCCGTCGCCTCGGCCCAGGCCGGGTACACGCGCACCAATCACGTCCAGGAGTTCGGCCTGCAGCTGCCGGGCCAGCCGCTCCGCGTGATCTACCCGGACGTGCCCGACAACTACCGGACGCGCCTCGACCTGCAGTGGCCGATCTACACCTTCGGCCGCGCCGACGCGCTCGAGCGCGCCGCGCGCGCCGAGGCCAGCGCGACCGGGCTCGACCTGGCCACCGCGCGCAACGACCTCAAGCTCGAGATCACGCGCGCCTTCTGGGCGGTCGTGACGGCCACCGAGACGGTCCGGGTGGTCGACGAGTCGGTCCGGCGCATGGACGCCACCCTCGACGACGTGCGCAACCGGCTGAAGGTCGGCCTGGTCGCGCCGAACGACGTGCTCTCGGTCGAGGCCCAGCGCGCGCGCCAGCAGATGCTGCTCATCCAGGCGAAGAACGCGCTGGACCAGGCGCTGATCGACTTCCGCTCTCTCATCGGGGAGCCGCCCGACGCCCCCGTCCAGCTCGACGCCACGCTCGACGCCCCGGCCCCGCCGGCGCCGGCGGCCGGCGCCCTCGTCGCCCGGGCCCGCGAGGCGCGGCCCGACCGCCAGGCCCTCGAGGTGCGCGCCGCCGGCGCCGCCGATCGCGCCCAGGCGTCGCTCGCCAACCGGCGGCCGGTCGTCTCGGTCGGCGGCGGCGTGAACTACTCGAACCCGAACCCGCTGATCTTCCCGCGCGTCGGCCAGTGGAACCAGTCGTGGGACGCCAGCGTGAACGTGTCGTGGACGTTCTGGGACTTCGGGCGCACGTCGGCCGACATCGCCGCGTCCCGGGCGGCCGAGCGCGCCGCGAAGGAGCGGCTGGCCGACTTCGACACCTCGCTCGACGTCGAGGTCCGGCAGCGGCGGCTCGACCTCGACGCGGCCCGCGCCGCGCTCGCGGCCGCCGACGACGCGGTCCGCGCCGCCGCCGAGGCCCGGCGCGTCGTCGGCGAGCGGTTCGACGCCGGCGTGGCGACCTCGACCGACGTGCTCGACGCGCAGGTGGCCCTGCTGCAGGCGGGGCTCGACCGCACGCAGGCGCTGGCGAACGTGCACCTGGCGCAGGCCCGGCTCGACCGGGCGCTGGGGCGGTGACGATGGGCGCGCGCGATTCCGACCGCCCGGACGCCATCGTCGCGAAGGAGCTGACCAGGCGGTTCGGCCAGTTCGTCGCCGTGGACCACGTGTCGTTCACGGTGAAGGCCGGCGAGATCTTCGGCTTCCTGGGCAGCAACGGCGCGGGCAAGTCCACGACGATCCGGATGCTCTGCGGGCTGCTCGAGCCCACCTCGGGCTCCGCCGTCGTCGGCGGCCACGACGTCGGGCGGGATCCCGAGGCCGTCAAGGCGCACATCGGGTACATGTCGCAGAAGTTCTCGCTCTACGAGCTGCTGACGGTGGACCAGAACATCCGGCTCTACGCCGAGCTGTACGGCGTGCCGCCCGCGCGCTTCGCCGAGCGCCGGCGCTTCGCCATCGAGATGGCGGGGCTCGAGGGGCGGGAGCGGGCGCTGCCGCGCGACCTGCCGGGCGGCTTCCGCCAGCGCCTCGCCCTGGGCTGCGCGATCCTCCACGAGCCGCCGATCCTCTTCCTCGACGAGCCGACCGGCGGCGTCGATCCGATCTCGCGGCGCCAGTTCTGGCACCTGATCGACGAGTTGTCGAAGTCGGGTGTGACCGTCCTGGTGACGACGCACTACCTGGACGAGGCGGAATACTGCCACCGCCTGGCGCTGATCCACGCGGGGCGGCTCGCCGCGCTCGGGACGACGACCGAGCTGAAGGAAGTCTTCGCGGACCGGCGGATCCTCGAGATCCGCGCGCCCCGCCCGGTCGAGATCATGCGGGCGCTGGACGCGATGGAGGAGGTCGAGGAGAGCAGCCTCTTCGGGACGGCGGTCCACGCGGTGCTGCGGTCCCGGGCGCTCGGGCCGGCCGACGTCGCCGCGCGGCTCGCGGCCGCCGGCCTCGAGGCCGGGGCGGTGGAGCAGGTTCAACCGTCGCTCGAGGACGTGTTCCTGGACGTGGTGGAGAAGGCGGGGCGCGCATGAGGAAGGCGCTCGCGGTCGGCAGGAAGGAGTTCCGGCAGATCGTGCGCGACCGGCGCACGCTGATGATCCTGCTGTTCATCCCGGTGTTCTTCCTGCTCCTCTACGGCTACGCGCTCAACTTCGACATCAAGCACATCGCGCTGGCCGTCGAGGACCGGGACGACAGCGTGGAGAGCCGGGCGCTCGTCTCGGCGTTCCTCAACTCCGGGTACTTCGACTTCGCCGGCGCCGTGCACTCGCCGGCGGAGATCGACCGCGCGATGAACGGCAACCGCGTGCGCGCCGTGCTCGTCATCCCCGAGGACACGGGCCGGTACGTCCGGCGGGGGCAGCCGGCCCCCGTGCAGGTGATCATCGACGGCGACAACGCCAACACGGCGTCCACCGTCATGAGCTACGCCGTGGCGATCGTCCGCACCGTCTCGCTCGACCTGATCGTGGCGCAGCAGGGGGCGAGGTTCGAGCCGCCGGTCAGCATCCAGCCGCGGATCTGGTACAACCCCGACCTGAAGAGCGCGCTGTTCCTCGTGCCCGGCCTCATCGCGTTCATCGGGATGATCACGGCCGCCATCTCGACGGCGCTCTCGATCGTGCGCGAGAAGGAGCGCGGCACCTGGGAGCAGGTGCGGATGGCGCCCATCGACACCGTCTCGTACGTCGTCGGCAAGACGATCCCCTACCTGGGCCTCTCGCTGCTGTCGTCGATGGCGATCATCTTCGCGGCGATGTACCTGTTCGAGCTGCCGATGCGCGGCTCCTGGCTGGAGCTGCTGTTCGCGACGACGCTGTTCCTGCTCGGGGCGCTGGGCACGGGGCTGCTCGTCTCGACCGTCTCGGAGTCGCAGCTGGTCGCCTTCCAGATCGTCCTGATCCTGGCGTTCCTGCCGACGTTCCTGCTGTCGGGATTCATCTTCCCGATCCAGAACATGCCGGCGGCGGTGCAGCTGGTCACCTACGCGGTGCCGGCGCGGTACTTCCTGGTGGTGCTCAGGGGGATCGTGCTCAAGGGCGTCGGGCTGCTGACGGTCTGGCGCGACGTCGCGGCGCTGACGATCTACGTCGTCGCGGTGCTGGGGCTGGCCTCGGCGCGGCTGGCGCGCGAGCGCGGGTGAGGGGTGCAGCGATGAGACGCCTGGCGTTCATGGTCTGGAAGGAGCTGCTCGAGCTGAGGCAGGACCCGAAGATGCTGCGCATCGTCTTCGTGGCGCCGATCTTCCAGCTGCTCGTCTTCGGCTACGCGGCGACGACCGACGTGCGGAACGTGCCGGTCATCGTCGCCGACGCCGACCGGTCCACGGCCAGCCGCGACCTGGTCGAGAAGTTCGACGAGTCGCCCTACTTCACGGTCATCGGCGTGGTCAGCAGCGTCGGCGACATCGCGCCCTACCTCGAGAAGGGGCGGGCCTGGATGGCCCTGTCGATCCCGGTGCGGTACGGGCAGACGGTGGGCTCGGGCGCGCCGGCAGTGGTGCAGGTGGTG
>JAJXZZ010000185.1 GCA_021779795.1 Acidobacteriota bacterium
CCGTGGCCGGCCTGCTCGCGGCGTGGAGCCTGCCGATGATGTGTGCGATCGCCTCGGCCGCGCTGCGGGGCGTGGCCATGCTGGCCGCGCTCAATCGCACGGTTCGCGGAATCCGATAAGCGCGGCCTCGGCGTCAGGCTCCGGCCTTCCTCCTGTCAACCAAGGCCAGGAGCGCGGGCACGAAGACGAGCGTAATCACCGTCGACACCGTGAGCCCCCCGATGACCGCGATGGCCAGCGGCTTCTGCATCTCCGCGCCGGCGCCGATGCCGAGCGCCAGCGGCAGCAGCCCGAACAGCGTGCACAGCGTCGTCATCAGGATGGGCCGCAGCCGGATCGACCCGGCGCGCACGATCGCCTCGATCCGGTTCGGCTCGGTCTTCGACATGATGTCGGCGTAGTCCACCAGGATGATCCCGTTCTTCACGATCAGGCCGATGAGCAGGATCAGCCCCATGAACGACGAGACGTTCAGCGCCGTCCCGGTGACGAGCAGGAGCCCGAACGCCCCCACGAGCGACAGCGGGGCGGCCGACAGGATCACCAGCGCCGAGGTGAACCGCCGGAACTGCGCCACCAGCACGCCGAACACCAGCAGGATGGCCACGGCCATCACCATCAGCAGCGACCGGAACGACTCCTGCTGGCTCTCGTAGAGCCCGCCGAGTTCCCACGAGTACCCCAGCGGCAGCGCCACGCCGGCCATCATCTTCCGGATGTCCGCGACCGCGCTGCTCATGCCCCGACCCTGGAGCCGCGCCGTCACCGGCACCATCTGCTTGAGGTCCTCGCGCTGCAGCTCGTCCTCACCCTGGACGGTGGACACGGTCGCCGCCGCCGACAGCGGAACGACGGTGCCGGCCGGGCTGTACAGGGGGAACTGCCGCACCCAGTCGTAGTTGAACCGGTCCCTGTCGGGGAAGCGGACGCGCACCCCGATCAGGCGGTCGCCGCGCCGGAAGGAGGTCGCGACGTTGCCGAGCAGCCCGGAGGCCAGCTGGTTCGACACCTGCTCGACGGTGAAGCCGGCCTTGGCCGCGCGCGTCGGGTCGACGTTCACGGCGATCTCGGGATTCCCTCGCTGCGGCGTGACGATGTCCACGACGCCCTGGATCCCGCGCATCTTCCCCGCCACCGTGCCCGCGAGTCCCGCGAGCGTCGGCACGTCGTCGCCGAAGATCTTGACCTCGATCGGTTCCGGGCTCCCCTCGAGGTCGCCGAGCATGTCCTGCAGCAGCAGGACGAACTCGATCGTCATGCCCGGCATCTGCTTGTCGAACGTGGCCCGCAGGTCGTCCACCACCTCCTGCGAGGTCCGCGTTCGCTCGGACCGCGGCTTCAGGCGCACGACGATGTCGCCCGAGTTCTGCGGCGTGGCAAACAGCCCCAGCTCGGCGCCGGTGCGGCGCGCGAACCCCTCCACCTCGGGCGTGGACGAGAGCACCGCCTCGACCCGCTTGACCATCCGGTCGGTCTCGGCGAGCGACGTGCCGGCCGGCGTGTAGTAGTCCACGACGAACCCGCCCTCGTCCATGTCGGGCAGGAACCCGGTCTCGAGGTGGTAGTAGAAGACGACGCCCATCCCCGCGAAGAGCACGGTGACCAGCACGACAATGGCCGGCCGCTTCAGCGCCCGGCGCAGCCACGCCTGGTAATGCCTGGAGAGCCAGTCGAGGTGCGCTGACTGCTCCTTGTGCGCGCGCAGGAACCGCGCGGCGGCGATGGGGATGAACAGGAGCGCATAGCCCAGCGACAGCAGCACGGCCGAGGTGAGCGTCAGCGAAAGCGCCGCGAAGAACTGGCCGACCACCCCCTGCAGCAGGCCCAGCGGGACGAACACGACGACCGTGGTGATCGTCGACCCGGTGACGGCGGCGATCAGCTCCTGGGTGCCGTTCTCCGCCGCCTCGGTCACGGTCTCGCCCATCCCCCGGTGCCGGTGGATGTTCTCGACGATGACGATCGCATCGTCGATGACGAGGCCTATGGCTATGGCCAGGCCGCCGAGCGACATCAGGTCGATCGTCCCGTTGAAGATCTTCAGGATCCAGAAGGTGCCGACCAGCGTGAGCGGCAGCGACGTGGCCGCGATGAAGGTGATGCGCCAGTCGCGCAGGAAGGCCATCAGGACGAGCACCGCGAGCAGGCCGCCGATGATGATGGCATCGCGCACGTTGTAGACGGCGCTCTTGACGAACTCGGCGAGGTCGTAGACGACCTTCCATTTCACCGTCGGCGGCAGCGAGACGCTGTAGGCCTGCATCGCGGCCCGGGCGCCGGAGACCACGTTCAGGATGTTGCCGTGGATCTGACGGGCCACGCTGATGAGCGCCGCCGGCTTGCCGTCGCCGCTCACGAGCAGCGTCGGGTCGGTCACCCCCTCGCGGACCTCGGCGACGTCGCGCACGTGCACCGGCGTCTGCTGGCGGAAGGCCACGACGACGTTCCGCACCTGGTCGAGCGTCGTCAGCTCCGCCGTGGCCAGCACGAGGTACTGGCTGTAGTCCTTCGCCAGCCGTCCGACCGAGTTCACCTGGTTGGTCGCCTGGAGCGCCCGGGCGACGTCGTCGATGCTCAGTCGGGCGGCGGTGAGTCGCTCGGGGTCCACGACGACCGAGATCTCGCGCTCGGAGCTGGCCAGCACCTCGACGTTGGCGACGTCGGGCACGCGGCTGAGCAGCGGCCGGACCTCGAATTCGGCAATGTCGCGCAGGTCCCTCGCCGGGATCCCCCCGGTCAGGTTGACCATGAAGATCGGGAACAGCGAGGGCGTCATCCGCTCGACCTGCAGCTGGGTGTCGGCCGGCAGGCTGCCCCTGACCTGGTCGGTCTTCCCCTGCATGAGCTGCAGGGCGTACTGCATGTCGGTGTTGGGGTTGAAGAACGCCGAGATCTCGGTGGCGCCGCGGATGGTCTTCGAGCGCACGCGCCGGACGCCGAGCACCGAGCGGGCCGCCTCCTCGAGCGGGCGCGTGACCGAGAGCTGCATCAGGCGCGGCGACAGGTCGCCCGCCTTGGCGACGATGACGATGCGCGGGAACTCCACCTCGGGGTAGATGCTGCTCGGCAGGCTCAGCATCGAGACGAAGCCGGCCGCCGTGAGCAGGACGACGCCGAGCAGGATCGCCCGGGCGTTGCGCGAGGCGAATCGGGCGACGTTCATGACGCCTTCCCGAGCCGTGCCTTCTCGGCGAGGCCGTGCACGTTGGTCGTCAGGATCGCCTGCCCCTCGCTGACGCCGGAGAGCAGCTCCACCGCCCCGGTCGTCTCGAGGCCGATCCTGACCGGGACGCGCCGGGCCATGTCGCCCGAGACCACGTAGACGGCCGCCTGCCCGCTCTCGTCGAGGGCGATGGCCGTCGGCGGCACCGTCAGCACGCCCTTCCGCTCGCCGACGACGATCCGCGCCTGGGCGAACATCCCGACCTTGAGTGCGGCGTTCGGGTTCTGCACGCGGACGCGCGTGAGGGCGGCGTTGGTGGTCGGGTCGACGGCCGGCGCCACGGCGATGACCTCGCCCCGGAACACCCGCTCGCCGTACGCGTCGGTAACGACGTCGACCGCCTGTCCGACCGTGACCGCGGCCAGCTGCTCGGAGGGGACGTTGGCCGCCATCTCGACGACGCGCACGTTGGCCACCTCGAGGAGCGGCTGCGCGGCCGTTCCGTCCACCTGCTCGCCGACGCTCACCATGCGCTTGACGACGCGCCCGGCGATGGGGGAGGCGACCTTCGTGCGGGCCAGCTGGCGATTGGCCGTGTCGAGCGCCGCCTCGGCGGCCTGGACGCCGGCCCCGGCCGTGGCCTGCATCGTCTGCGCGTCCTCGACCTCCTTGCCGGCCGCGATCCCGCGCTTGAAGAGCCGGTCGGTCCGGTCGAAGGCGAGCTTCGCGTTGTCGAGTGCCGCGCGAGCCTGCAGCAGGCCTGCCTCGGCCTGGCGCTTCTGGTCCTCGAACGGGCGCGGATCGATCTCGGCCACCACCTGACCGGCGGCGACCGCGTCGCCTTCGGCGACGTGGAGCATCGTCACCCGTCCGGGCACGAGCGCGCTCACCCGCACGTCCTGGTTCGGGGATGCGGTGATGGTGCCGCGCACGGTCAGGCGCTCGACCAGGTCCTGCCTGACCACCTGGCCCACCTGCGCCTCGATGGTGGGGACGTCGGGCGCCGCGCCTTCCTCCCGGGTCGTTCCGGCGCACGCCGGGAGGAGGAACAGGGCGGCCGCGGCGAGCAGGCCGAACGCGGCTCTCGAGCCGGAGGCCACCCTGTCGTTCGACTCGGCCGCTTCGCGGCCTCGCGCAGGGCGGCCCGAGCCGCATCGTGGGGTGAAGGGCTGCTCTCCCGGCACCAGGCGCTCAGCGGCCGACACCGAGCGCTCGGCGGCCGACACCTGGCGTGCTGCTGTAGGACGGGACTTCAGCCCTGCCGGGCTGTCATGCAATCGGCCCACCGATGACCTCCTCCAAATCCGCCAGCGCCGCCTGGAAGTCGAGCAGCGCCTGCAGGTATTGCAGCCTGACGTCGCGCAGGCTGCGCTGCGCGTCGAGCAGGGCGAGCACGGAATCGCGCCCCGCCTTGTAGCTCTCCTCGGCCAGCGTCGCCAGTTCCTCGGCCGCCGGGACGACGCGCGTGCGGAACGACTCGACCTGCTGGCGCTGGGCCTCGATCCGCGCCAGCGCCGAGTAGACCTGGCTCTCGACCTGGCGGCGGGCGGCGTCGCCCATCGCGTGCGCCTGGTCGATCGTGGCCTGTGACTGGGCGATCTCCCCCTGGTTGCGGCTGAACAGCGGCACGGTCATCATCACGCCGACGCTGGCGCCGACGTTGTACTCGCCGGGGGCGTTCATGGGCAGGCCGAAGGTGACCGTGGGGGTCGGGACGCGGTCGGCGCGCAACAGGTCGAGCCGCTTGCCCTCGACGGCCGCGTCGCGCCCGGCCGAGAGGATGGCGACGTTGGACGCCCCGGCCAGCGCCATCGCGCGGTCGAATCCGGGGATGGGCGGCGCCTCGCCCAGGTCGCCGACGACCGACACGGCCCGGCCGGGCGGCTGGTTCAGCACCGCGTTCAGGTCGGCCAGCGCGGAGGCACGCGTCGCGCGGGCGAGGTCGGCGTCGGTCCGGGCGCGGGCGACGCCGAGGTCGGCCTGCAGCACGTCCAGGCGCGGCACGTCGCCCTCGTCGAACCGCGCCTGGGCCACCGACCTGGCGCGCTCGGCCAGGTCGAGGACCTCGTTCGCCAGCCGGACCCGCTGGTCGGCGGCGAGCAGGCCGTAGAAGGCCAGGCGCAGGTTCCGCCGGAGCGTGGCCATCGCGGCGCGCACGTCGAGGTCGGCCAGCGAGAGTTCCTCGCGGGCAACGCCAATCCGGCGGCCGCGCTGGCCGCCGATCTCGACCGGCAGGCCGAAGGTCAGGTTCTCGTGGGGCGTGTCCCGGGTCGCCTCGAACGAGACGTCGGGATTGGCCCACTCGCGGGCGATCGTCAGGCCGGCCTCGCGGATGGCCCGCTGCCGCCGCGCCGCTTCGAGGTCGAGGTTGCGCGAGGTCGCGAGGTCGAGCGCCGCGGCGAAGGTCAGCGGGGCGCCGGGGGGCGGGGCGGCCTGGCCGGCCGGCGCCGCCCCGGCGTACAACGCCACCGCCGCGACAGCGAATATCGTGGTCTTCAGCACCTGTATGCTCCGTCGATGGGTGGCGATGGGCCGCGCGCCGCCGCTGGTGACGATCGCCGCGGCCGGCCGACCTCGGCGGCCGGCCGCGACAGAACCGCGCGGGCCGCTACTTCGTCAGTTCGTAGACCATCACCCGGAACGAGCCAGGGACCATCGTCGGGCGCGCGCCCCGGCCGGTGGCGCCCGGCGCGCCCGGCTTGAATTCGGCCGAGGACGCGTACAGCCGGTGCGTGGCCGGGTCGAGCGTCATCGTGCGCGTCCGCAGCGGCGTCGCCAGCTTCTGGACGACGGCCAGCTTGCCCGAGGCGTCCACGCGGGCGACGGTCATCGTCCCGTCGCTGCTCGAGGCGAAAGCGTACCCGGTTCCGGGGTCGAAGGCATTCGCATCGACGCCCGGACCGATCGGCACGCTGCCGAGCACCTTGCCGGTGGCGCTGTCCATCATGACCATCAGCTTGTTCGAGCAGCCGATGAACAGGCGGTGGTGGGCCAGGTCGATGGCGAGGCCCGAGGCCTCCTCGCCGGGCGCGATCGGCCACGTGGCGACCACCTTGTGCGTGGCGGTGTCGATGACCGCCACGAGGCTCTTGTCCTCGATGTTGTTGTAGATGCGGCCGGCCTTGACGTCCACCACCGCGAACTCGGGCTTGCCGGGCAGCGCGATCGTCGCCTTCACCGCGCCGGTCGCCGCGTCGATGACGGTCGCCGAGTTGCCGCGGCCGTTGAAGGTGTAGACCGCCTGGTGCCCGGGGTCGTACAGGATCGCGTCGGGGTTGGGGCCGGTCTCGACCGTGGACAGGATCTTGAGCGTCTTCAGGTCCACGATGGCCGCCTTGTTGTCGCGGCCGCAGCTGACGAACGCCTTGCCCAGCTCCGGCGCGACGGCAACGCCGTGCACGCCGGGCGTCGGCGCGATCTCGCCGACGACCCTGTTGGTCGCCGTGTCGACGACGACGACCGAGTTGCCGTGCGAGACGAACAGGCGCTTGGCCGGCGAGTCCACCGAGGCGTAGTC
>JAJXZZ010000186.1 GCA_021779795.1 Acidobacteriota bacterium
TGGCCGAGGTTGCAGACACGGCCGAGGCGATCACGACCCTCGGCCCGGACCGCCGGCTGGAGGAGCGGAGGCCCGACGACGAGATCGGGCGCCTCGTCCGGACGTTCAACGGCATGCTTGATCGCCTCGACCGTGCCTCGCAGGCGCAGCGCCGGCTTCTGTCCGACGTGTCACACCAGATGCGCACGCCGCTCACCGTGATGCGCGGCCATCTCGAGGTCGCCCGTCGGACCGGCGTGTCCGATCAGGCCGAGACGCTGGCGACGATCGATCTCGTGCTCGACGAGCTGGACCACACGAGGGCGCTGGTTGACCGCCTGCTCATCCTGGGTCGGTCGCTGGAGCCGGACTTCATCCAGTCGGAGCCGGTCGAGCTGCGGGCGTTCCTGGCCGATCTCCACGCGGCGGTCCAGCCGCTGTCGCCCAGGCAGTGGGTGCTCGGCGCCGTTCCCGACGTCGTCGTGCTTGTGGACCGGGAGAAGCTCCGGGGTGCCCTCCTCAATCTCGTCGACAATGCGATCAAGGCGACGAAGCCCGGCGACACGATCGCGCTCGGGGCGGCCGCCGGTCCCGGCGGCACCATCGTCCTCTCCGTCGCGGACACCGGCAAGGGGATCCCGGTCGAGCTGCACGAGCGGATCTTCGGCCGCTTCGAGCGGGGCGTCCGGGCGGACGAGCGCGGCGCCGGCCTCGGGCTCGCGATCGTCAAGGCCGTGGCCGAGGCGCACGGCGGCGACGTCGGCCTCGACAGCGCCGCAGGTGCCGGCTGCACCATCCGCATCACCCTGCCGGCCGGACGGGTCGTCCCGATGGGCGGCCCGGCGACGACCGATGAGGCGGTGGCCTGGTGAACGTGCTGATCGTCGAGGACGACCCACGGATCACCTCGTTCCTCGCCAAGGGGCTCAAGGCAGAGGGGCACGCGACGATCGCCGTGGCGGACGGCGACGAGGCCTGCGAGATGGCCGAGATGCCGATGGCCGACTACGACCTGGTGCTGCTCGACCTGGGGCTGCCGGGGACGCACGGGCTGCGGGTCCTGGAGGCCCTCCGGCGGACCCATCCGGAGGTGCCCGTGATCGTCCTCACCGCGCGCGACGACCTCGACACCAAGGTCCGCGGGCTCGACGCCGGCGCGGCCGACTACGTCACCAAGCCCTACGCGTTCGAGGAGCTGCTGGCGCGGATGCGGGCGGCCGTGCGGGCGCGAGACCAGGCCGTGTCCAACCAGCTGGTCGTCGGAGACCTCCGCCTCGACCTGCTGACGAAGGTCGCCTGGCGGGCCGGGCGGCGGATCGACCTCTCGGTGCGCGAGTGGACGCTGCTGGAGTACTTCATGCGGCACCCCGACCAGGTCCTCTCGCGGGCCCAGATCCTGAACCACGTCTGGGAGGTGGACTTCGAGCCGGGCAGCAATGTCGTCGACGTGTACGTGGGGTACCTGCGCCGCAAGCTGAACGCCCCGGGGCTGACCCCGCTGCTCCAGGCACTCCGGGGCGCCGGCTACCGGCTGGTGCCGCCGGAGGGCTGAGCGCCGCCGCTCGCCGCGCTCCGGGCGGAGGCGCCGCCTACGCGGCTCGCCGTCGGGTCGCGGCCGCGGCCGCACCGAGCTCGCGGAGCCAGTCCACCTCCCGACGATAGCCCACCAGGAACGGCACGCGGGGCGCCCAGCCGAGGACCGTCCGGGCTCGCGCGCCGTCGGCGCTGGTGTGGCGGACGTCGCCGCGCGCAAAGGGCTGCCGGGCGATCTGCAGCGGGATGTCGACGAGCCCCTGGAGCAGGTCGAACACCTCGAGCAGGCTGATCCGGGTCCCGCCGCCGACGTTGATCGCGAGGCCCGGCGCCCCCGGCGCCTCGGCGGCCCGGATGGTCGCGTCCACGACGTCGTCGATGTACGTGAAGTCGCGGCTCTGGGTGCCGTCGCCGAGCAGCTCGATGGGCCGCCCCTCGAGCGCCGCCTCCGCGAAGCGCCGGAGGCCCAGGTCCGGTCGCTGGCCGGGGCCGTACACGGTGAAGTAGCGGAGCGCGACGGTCTCCAGCCGGGGTCCGTTCGCCTCGAGGCACAGCCGCTCGGCCTCGAGCTTGGTCCGCCCGTACGGCGAGATGGGCGCGGGGGTGCCCGATTCCCGGAACGGGAGCCGCGCGTCACCGTAGACCGAGGACGAGGAGGCGTACACGAGGCGTCGCATCGAGGGCGTGGCGGCGGCGCCGTCGAGGAGGCGTCGGGTTGCCTCCACGTTGTCGTGCCAGTAGCGGTCCTCGATCTCGAAGCTGGGGCGGACGCCCGGCCGCCCGGCCAGGTGGAACGCGGCCGAGGCGCCGTCGAGGACCTGTGCGAGCGGAAGGTCGACGAGGTCGCCCTCGACGTGCGAGTACCCGGGGCGGGCCGTGAGCGCGGCCGTGCGCGCGCGCTTCTCGCCGACTGCGTAGCTGTCCGTGTAGGCGTCGATGCCCACGACCCGGCAGCCGCGGTCGAGCAGGCGATGGGCGACCTGCGAGCCGATGAACCCGGCCGCGCCGGTCACGACGCAGGTGCTGGAGGGGCCGGTGAGGGCGGGCGGGAGTGCCCGCGGGATGGTGTCGGAGTCCATGACCGTCACGGTGGCAGCCGGCGCTGAACAGGCGATGAGCGATCGATGAGACGCCCCTCATGGACACGGCTCCCAGCGAGGCGCCTGGCGGCGGCCCAGGATTTCGGGCGGCCGCCGCACGGCGTTCCCGGGGAGTCAGAACCGCAGCGTGATGGACGAGGTGCGCGCGCCGTCGGGCGTGGGCACCCCGCCGCCGGCGGCGTGACGCCCGCTGACCGCTACGCCCGCCGGCGCATCGTCCGGTAGCGGCGGATCAGCGCCGCGGTGGAGCCGTCGTGCGCGCCCGCGGCGGGGTCCTCGGCGGACACCAGCTCCCCGTTGATCCGGGTTGCCAGCACCTTGCCCAGCTCCACGCCCCACTGGTCGAAGGAGTCGATGCCCCAGATCGCGCCCTGCACGAACACCTTGTGCTCGTACAGCGCGACCAGGGTCCCCAGCGCCCGGGGCGTCAGCCGGTCGGCCAGGATGACCGACGTCGGCCGGTTGCCCTCGAACACGCGCGCGTTCACCTGGTGCGCGGGCACCCCCGCCGCCACCACCTCCTCGCGCGTCTTGCCGAACGCGAACGCCTCGGCCTGCGCGAACAGGTTCGCCATCAGCAGGTCGTGGTGCGGCCCCACCTCGGTGGTCGGGTTCGCGAACCCGATGAGGTCCGCGGGCACGACGTGCGTCCCCTGGTGGAGCAGCTGGTAGTAGGCGTGCTGGCCGTTGGTGCCGGCGGTGCCCCAGACGATGGGCCCGGTGGCGTAGGCGACGTGCGAGCCGTCGAGCCGGACGTGCTTGCCGTTCGACTCCATGTCCAGCTGCTGGAGGTAGGCCGGGAAGCGGCTGAGCTCCTGGCTGTACGGCAGCACCGCATGGCTCTCGAAGCCGAAGAAGTTCCCGTACCAGATCCCGAGCAGCGCCATCAGCACTGGCAGGTTCCGGTCGAGCGGCGCCGAGCGGAAGTGCTCGTCCATGTCGTGGAAGCCCGCGAGCATCTCGCCGAAGTCGTCCGGGCCGATGGCGACCATGAGCGACAGGCCGATGGCCGAGTCCATCGAGTACCGGCCGCCGACCCAGTCCCAGAAGCCGAACATGTTGGCGGTGTCGATGCCGAACTCGCGCACCTTCTCGGCGTTGGTGCTGACCGCGACGAAGTGGCGCGCCACGGCCGACTCGTCGCTGCCGAGGCCCGCCAGCAGCCACTCGCGCGCGGACGTGGCGTTGGTGATCGTCTCGACCGTGGTGAACGTCTTGCTCGAGACGATGAACATCGTCTCGGCCGGGTCGAGGTCGATGGTGGCGTCGCGCAGGTCGGTGCCGTCCACGTTGGACACGAAGCGGAAGCGCATCGAGCGGTCGCTGTAGTTGCGCAGCGCCTCGGTCGCCATCGCGGGGCCGAGGTCGGACCCGCCGATGCCGATGTTGACCACGTTCCGGATGGGCCGGCCCGTGTGGCCGAGCCACTCGCCGCCGCGCACGCGGACCGCGAAGGCGGCCATCCGGCCGAGCACCTCGTGCACGTCGGCGGCTACGTCGTGGCCGTCCACGACGAGCCGCTGGCCGGCGGGGACCCTGAGCGCCGTGTGCAGCACCGCGCGGTCCTCGGTGGCGTTGATGCGGTCGCCCGCGAACATCGCCTCGCGGCGCGCCTCGACGTTCGCCGTCCTCGCGAGCTCGAGCAGCAGCGGCATGGTGTCAGGCGTGATGCGGTGCTTCGAGTAGTCGAGGAACAGCCCGGCGCCCGCGGCGGTGAACCGGCTCGCGCGCCCGGCGTCGGCGGCGAACAGGTCTCGCAGGTGCGCGTCGCGGACGGCGGCGTGGTGGGCCCGCAGGGCGGCCCAGGCGGGGGACTGGTCGATGGGCTGGGCGGAGGAGGTCTCTGTCATGGCCGTCGAAGCGTACGCCGCGGCCGCGGACTACGCCCCGGCCGGGACTGGCTCCCAGCCGTCGGCGCCGAGCGCGTGCAGCTCGCCCAGCGCGATGTCGAACCAGGCGCCCCGCAGCGCCAGCGCCCCGGCGGCCTCGCGCGAGCGCACCCACGGGAACGTGCGCAGGCGGGCCAGCGACTGCTCGACCGTCAGGTGCTCGAGCCGTGTCCGGCGCGCCTCGGGACCGGCGAGGTCGTCCGGGCCGAGCAGGGCCTCGAGATCGCGCAGACCACTGACCCACGCGCCGATGAAGTCGGTGGCGGTGAGCGGCGGCGCGGAGCCGAACGCGGCCCCGACGCCGCCGCAGCGGCCGTGGCCGAGGACCATGACCGTGGTCACCCCGAGCACGTGCACGGCGTACTCGAGCGCCGCGCTCGCGGCGTGGTGCCGCGCGTCCGGCGCGTACTCCGGTACCAGGGCCGCCACGTTGCGGACCACGAACAGCTCCCCGGGCGCGGCGTCGAACACCGCCTCCGGCGCCGAGCGGGAGTCGGAGCAGGCGATGACCATCGTCCGCGGCGACTGGCCCTCCGCGCCCAGGCGGCGGTAGCGCTCGGCGTCCGCCGGGTAGCGCCCGGCGCGGAAGCGTCGGTAGCCGGCGAGCAGGTCGTCGGGGAGGGGCTGGGCGTCCATGCCGCTGATGCTAGCGGGCGGTCGCGGGCGTGCCAACGTCGGCCCCGCGGCCAGCGACGGCCTCGCGGCGAGCCGCGATCGCGTCCCGCGCCGTCCGACCGGTAGACTCCCGCCTCGTGACCATCCCCCAGTCGCGCCTGCGCAACTTCTCGATCATCGCCCACATCGATCACGGGAAGACCACGCTGTCCGACCGCCTGCTGGAGCTGACGCACACCATCGAGGCGCGCCAGATGACCAGCCAGGTCCTCGACTCCATGGACCTGGAGAAGGAAAAGGGGATCACGATCAAGGCGCGCGCGGTGCGCCTCGAGTACACCGCGAACGACGGCCTCGTGTACGGGCTCAACCTGATCGACACGCCCGGCCATGTCGACTTCTCGTACGAGGTCAGCCGCAGCCTCCAGGCGTGCGACGGCGCGATCCTCGTCGTGGACGCCGCGCAGGGCATCGAGGCGCAGACGCTCGCCAACGTGCACCTCGCCATCCGCGAGGGCCTCACGATCATCCCGGTCCTCAACAAGATCGACCTCCCGTCGGCCCAGCCCGACGTGGTCATGGAGGAGCTGGAGAGCGTCCTGGCGATCCCGCGCGAGGAGGTCATCCTCGCGAGCGCGAAGGAGGGGACCGGCGTGCCGGAGATCCTCGAGGCGATCGTCTCGCGCATCCCGCCGCCCAAGGGCTCGCCGGACGCCCCTCTGCGCGGCCTCGTCTTCGACAGCCACTACGACCCGTACAAGGGCGTGATCTGCTACATCCGCCTGGCCGAGGGCACGCTGCACGATCACGACCAGATCCGGCTGATGGCGAGCGGCGCCGAGGCCGAGCTGCTCGAGGTCGGCTACTTCCGCCCGCAGCTCGTGCCGGTCAAGACGCTGCGCGCAGGCGAGGTTGGCTACGTCGCCACGGGCTTCAAGAACGTCCGGGAGGCGCAGGTGGGCGACACGGTGACCACCGCGGCGAGGCCGGCGACCGAGCCGCTGCCCGGCTACCAGGAGGCCAAGAGCCTCGTGTTCGCGGGCCTCTATCCCGTGGCCGGCCCCGACTACCCGCTGCTGCGCGACGCGCTCGAGAAGCTCCACCTCAACGACGCGTCGTTCACGTTCGAGCCCGAGAGCTCGGTCGCGCTCGGTTTCGGCTTCCGCTGCGGGTTCCTGGGGCTGCTCCACATGGAGATCGTCCAGGAGCGCTTGGAGCGCGAGTTCGACCTCGACCTCATCGCCTCGGCGCCGTCGGTGGAGTACCACGTGAACCTGACCGCGAACCGGGAGCAGGTCGTGGTGGACAACCCGGCGCGGTTCCCGGACGTGGGCGAGATCGAGTCCATCGAGGAGCCGTGGGTCAACCTCGGCATCGTCACCCCGGACCGCTACATCGGCTCTCTCATGGAGCTCACCACCAACCGGCGCGGCACGTTCCTCACGATGGAGTACCTGGACCCGCAGCGGGTGCACATGCACTTCGAGCTGCCGCTCGCCGAGCTCATCGTGGACTACTACGACCAGCTCAAGACGCGGACGCAGGGCTACGCC
>JAJXZZ010000187.1:0-1077 GCA_021779795.1 Acidobacteriota bacterium
CGGCGCCTACGGCCACATGCCGCCGGCGCAGCTGCAGGCCTGGATCGAGAACAGCGCCGACGACATCCTGCAGCCCGGAGCCGACCCCTACAGCGGCAAGGGCCGCATCAACGCGGCGCGCGCACTCGGCTTGCAGTAGCGACGCATTCGGCGACGGCCAACCGTCGTGACAACGGTGACCGGGGCGGCGCCGATGGCGCCGCCCCGGCCCTCTTCACGCTCCCGTTACTTCAACCGCGCCGGCACGGTGGTCAAGTAGATGCCCGCCCAGCCGGCCGCCTCGGTCCCCATGCTCACGTTGACGGCCAACGCGTCGCCGCGGAAGCCGTCGCGCTCGATGCCGATCCCCGTGATGGGCAGGGGAACGGAAAGGCCGGTGAGCGAGTCGGCGCCGACGGCCCCGGGATCGATCGACGTACCCTCCACGCCTGTCTGAACCACGGACGCGATCGGGTTCCTGCCGTCGGGCCCCTTGCGCAGGTAGATGCCGTCCACGACGTTCGTGTAAGCCCCCTCGACGACCTGCCCCTGCCGCGCCTTGAAGGCCACGTGGTAGTTCTTGTCGAGCAACAGGCAATCGACCAGCCCGGACACGGCCACGAACGACGCCGAGCGCCAGCGCGCGGGCTCGCCGTCGTCCCCCTCCTCCGAGCCCGCCACCTTGCCCGAGAAGTTCCAGTACACGAAGTCCGTAAAGTCCTTCGGCGCCTTGGCCACGGCGTTCAGGGTCCGCAGCACTGTGTCGTAGACGAAGATCCCCTGGTATTTCGGCACCGTCGTCTCGAAGCCGTTCGGGTATTGCTGGTTGCAGTATGCGATGCGCGGCTTGTTGCCGGTGGTCGGGCACTGCAGGGTCAGCGTCACGGTCTCGGTCCCCCACGCGCCCCAGAAGGCCACGAAGCGGCCGTCGAACGAGAGCGCCTCGCCGATCCGGTTGAACCTGGCGCTCACCCCCTCGCCCGGCACTTGCTGGCCGATCGTCACCAGCGCCTTCAGCTTCGGGTCGGGCCCGGTCAACGGCGCCCGGTAGATGCCGCCCTTGGTCGGGTTCTCCTCGTTGTCGAAGCCCGCGAACAC
>JAJXZZ010000187.1:1087-6650 GCA_021779795.1 Acidobacteriota bacterium
CCTGGTCCCGGGAATGTAAGTGGACGTGTCGGCGATCCGGATCACCGGCCGCATGCCTCCGGCAGGCTCGAGCGCGCTGCCCGTCAGCGTGACGATCGGGAAGGGAAACAGGTTGCGGTAGTAGACTCCGGTCTTGGCGACGCCTCCGTCGGTGAAGTTCCCCTTGAAGACGATGGTCAGGCCGTCGGTCACCGACGGCGCGCCGGGGAACACGTCGAACCTGACCGGCGGATTGGTGCCCGGGACGGACCAGAACGAGAAGTCGGGCACCGCGCCGAGGTTGCTGGCGCCGGTGATCAGGCTGCCGAACGGGTTCGTGTAGACGCCCGTGGTCCCGCTTCGCGTCTCCGTCCCTCCCTCCGGCAGGTACGTCCAGACCGGCTGGTGATTGGCGCGCGTGGCGATGGTGTCCCACCACATGCCGATGCGCGGGAACGCCGGCGGCTCGATGAACGAAGCGGGCGTGTCGTCGGGCGCATAGACGATGTTGTTCGGCTGCGGGACGGCCGTCTTCCGGTCGAAGACGGTAGTCACGTCCGTCCCGGTCGCCATGTCGCGCACGAAGACGCCGTGCGTGGGTTCGCCGCCCCCGCCCTGCATCCCCCCCTTCGTGCGCCCGCGAAACACCACCAACTGCTTGAGGTTCAGCGACGGCGGGTTGTAGCTGTTGAACGTGCGGGTGTCGCCCGGCGCGACGACGCCGTTGTTGACCACGATTTGCCAGTCGTAGGTGACGCCCGGCACGGCGTAGTCGTAGATGGGGACGGGAGCGGTCAGCGTCTCGGTTGCGCTCTGCGCGTGGCCCCAGGCCGGCACCATGAGCAGGATGGCGCACAGCAGTAGCTGAAGATTGCGGCGATGGTTGTTCACGGCTACCCCCTCCTGCGCCGCCTTCGGCGGCGCCCCAACGGATTGGAACGCGCGGCAAACGCCGCCGAACGAGACACGCCGACCGCAGGTTCGCGCCGCCGGATGTGTGCCTCTCCGGGACGGGTGGGGTCGCCCTGGCGACTTGCACCCGACAGATGCCAGCTACGTAGTCTGTGGAGCAGTGGGAGTGGAAACCGAACAACCGCACTGACGAGTCAGCAAAACGAGGGCCAGGGTTGCGCGGGGCCATCACGGAGGCGGACGAAACGGCCAACATCTACCTGATGCAACAACCACTTATAGCCGCTGCCAGGGGCCGAAACGTGTGGAATCATTTCGGGCACAGTTTCACCTCAGGCAGACATTAGTTCCTCGAAGTACGGCCTTCTGGCAATTCCCCCCAGGGCGGCTGGCGATGCTCGCGGGCATCCGCCTGGCCCTGCCGCATTGCGCCGGCCCCGCCCGGTGTGTCACGCTTCGATCGCGCGTCCCGGGAGGGCCCTGTCTATGAACGCCGCCGCAGCCCGTGAGCCCCATCCACTCGCGTCCGAGTGGTTCAGTGCCGCCGCCGAGGGCTGGGCCGCGCTCCCCGACGAGCAGCTCCTGGGCCTGCGGATGTGCGACCTCGGCCTGAGTTTGGACGCGGAGGGCTGGCTGCGCGACCGGCTCGCCGAGCTCGACCGCGACCTCGAGGCGAAGGGCCTTCGGTTCCGGCCCCACTTCTGGCTCTCGGACGAGTGGTTCACCCCGGACGGCACCAGCGGCATCGCCATCCCCTTTTACCTGGCGCATCCCCGGCTCGCCCGGCTCGAAGAGAACCAGATGCTCGAGGTGGAGGGAGGCACCGCCGAGTGGTGCCTGCGGATCCTGCGCCACGAGACGGGCCACGCGATCGACAACGCCTACCGGCTGCAGCGCCGGCGCCGCCGGCAGGAACTGTTCGGGCCGTCCTCCGAGCCGTACCCCGAGCACTACACGCCACGGCCCTACAGCCGCCGGTTCGTGCTGCACCTGGAGTCCTGGTACGCGCAGAGCCACCCGGCCGAGGATTTCGCGGAAACGTTCGCGGTGTGGCTCACGCCCGACTCCCAGTGGCCCGCCCGCTACGCGCGGTGGCCCGCGCTGCGCAAGCTGGAGTACGTCGATCGGCTCATGCGCGAGATCGCCACCCGCGAACCCGTGGCCGGGCCCGGCAGCCCGGTGGATCCCCTCAAGCGGATCCGCCGAACGCTCCGGACGCACTACCAGCGGAAGCGGGCGAAGTACGGCGTGGACTACCCCGACTTCTTCGACCGCGACCTGCGGCGCCTGTTCTCGGACGGGCCCGAGGCGGCCCAGAACCCGACGGCGGCGGCGTTCCTCTCGCGGATCCGGAAAGAGGCGCGGCGACGCGTCGCCCGCTACACCGGCGAACGGCAGTACACGATCGACCAGGTCATCGAGAAGATCATCCGGCGCAGCCACGAGCTCGGCCTTCGGCTCGCCTGTTCAGAGGACCGCGCGCAGCTGGACTTCACGGCGCTGCTGACCGCGCACACCGTGAGCCACCTGCACAGCGAAAGGCATCGGCTGGCCCTATGAAGCCACTCCGCATCCTCGCCCTGATGCACGACTACCTCGTGCCGCCCGACGACATCGACGGGATCGACGTCATCAACGTCCCGTGGAAGATGGAGTTCGACGTCGTCTCGCACCTCGAGGACATGGGCCACCTCGTCCACAAGGTCGGCGTGAAGGACGACCTGTCGGTCATCCGCCAGGGGATCGTGGACGGCCGGCCGGACATCGTCTTCAACCTGATGGAGAGCTTTGGCGAGGTCGGCGTCTACGACCAGCACGTGGTGAGCTTCCTCGAGCTGATGCGGACGCCCTACACGGGCTGCAACCCGCGCGGCCTGCTGCTCTCGCGCGACAAGGCCCTGGCCCGGTCGCTGCTGGCCTACCACCGGGTGCCGGTGCCGGAGTTCTTCGTGGCGCGGCGCGGCCGCCGCCCGCGCCGCCCCAAGCGGCTCGCCTTCCCGCTGATCGTGAAGTCGCTCACGCAGGAGGGCTCCATCGGCACGTCCCAGGCCTCGGTCGTCGAGGACGACGGGGCGCTCGCCGAGCGCGTGGGGTTCGTCCACCGGAGCGTGGGCACCGACGCGATCGTCGAGCGCTACGTGGACGGGCGCGAGCTGTACGTCGGCGTGCTCGGCAACTCGCGCCTGCGCGTGCTCCCGGTCTGGGAGATGAACTTCGCGCAGATGCCCGAGCGCGCGTACCGGATCGCGAGCGAGCGGGTGAAGTGGAACGACGCCTACCGCGAGAAGTACGGCATCACCACGGAGCCGGCCGCGCTGCCGGCCGACGTCGCGCACCGCATCCGGCACCTGTGCACGCGCGCCTACCGCGCGCTCGGCCTCAGCGGCTACGCGCGCATCGACCTCCGGCTCGACGCCGAGGGGCGCGCGTTCGTCCTCGAGGCCAACCCCAACCCGCAGCTCGCCTACGGCGAGGACTTCGCCGAGTCGGCCGAGCACGCCGGCATCCAGTACGAGGAACTGCTCCGGCGGATCATCCGCCTGGGGCTGCAGTGGCAGCCCCAGGAGGCGGGCTGATCCCCGCGGCTCACCGCCCGGCGCCGCGCAGGTGCCGGGTGAAGAAGTCCGCCCCGAGGCGGTACGCCGTCACCCACGAGCGGTGCAGCAGGAAGCCGTGGATCTCGTCCGGGAACACGTGCTCCTCGAACGGCGTGCCCTGCGCGCGCAGCGCCGCCGCCAGGCGCACCGTGTTCGAGAACTGCACATTGCGGTCGTCGTCGCCCTGGATGAGCAGCACCGGCGACCGCCAGGTCTTCACCGACGCCAGCGGCGACGACTCCCACGCGATGCGCGCCGCCTCCGGGTTGTCGGCCGGGTTGTAGTCCGGCCGCCAGTTGGTCATCTCCAGGTTCCAGTCGTGCACGCCGTGCAGATCGACGCCCGCGGCGAACAGGTCCGACGCGCGCGCCAGCGCCAGCGCCGTGAGATAGCCGCCGTAGCTGCCGCCCCACACCCCGATGTGCGCACCGTCCACGTCCGCCCGGCCGCGCAGGTAGAGCCCGGCGCCCTGCACGTCGTTGAACTCGCTCGCCCCGTCCGCCCCGTAGTGCAGCGCCTCGCGGAAGTCCAGGCCGTAGCCGATGCCGCTGCGGTAGTTCACCGAGAGCACGACGTAGCCGAGGCTCGCGAGGTACTGGTTCATGGCGTACGCGTTCGAGTAGTAGTCCATGTAGTGCCAGCCGAGCAGCATCTGCCGCTGCGAGCCCCCGTGGAAGAAGACGATCGCGGGATGCTTCGCCCCGCCCGCCGCGGATTCGGGCAGGAAGAGCTGGCCGTGGATCGCCATGCCGTCGGCGGCCGGGAAGATCACCGGCTGCGGCACCACCAGCTTCGCGGCCGGGAACGCGGCCGGGATCATCTGCGGCGCGAGGTCGCGCATCTCGCCCCCGCGCGCCACGATCGCCGGGCGCAGCGGCAGGCGGGGATCCGAGCGCAGCACGGCCAGCGTCCCGTCGGGGGCGAGCACCGGGATCACCTCGAGGCCGGTGCCGCGCGTCAGCTGGCGCGGCGCGCCGCCGTCGGCCGACACCTCCCACAGGTGCCGGCGGTCGATGTCGTCCTGGTTCGACGAGCAGACGATCGTGCGCCGGTCATGGCCGATGGCGACGTAGTCCACCTCGAAGCGGCCGGGCGTGAGCGCCGTCGCCGCGCCGCCGCCCGCGGCCACCGAGTAGAGATGGAGCCAGCCGTCGCCCTCCCACGGGAAGACGATCCGGTCGTCCGCCGTCCAGAACAGCTGCTCGCCCGACTCGGTGTCGCGGAACAGGCTGCCGGGCCCGTCGTGCGCCCGCCAGACTTCCCTCCCCTTCCCGCTCGCCACGTCCACCACGCGGATGGACCACGGCTGCCCGGACCGCCGGGGCTTGAAGTCCACGCCGCCCGTGCCGGGCGGGATGCGCACGAAGGCGATCGCGCGGCCGTCCGGCGACCAGACCGGGTCGCGGTCGATCTCGGTGGACGGGTCGAGATACGCCAGCGACGGGCCCGCGAAGGTGTAGAGGCCGATGAACGCGTGGTCGCCGCGGCTGCTGACGAAGGCGAGGGACCGGCCGTCCGGCGACCAGGCGAGCGACCCGGGGCGGCCGCGCCCGTGGAAGAGCTGCACCGGCTTCGCCTTGGGATCCCGCAGGTCGAGCGTCCAGACCTGGTCGCGGTCGAGGAACGCGATGGCCGATCCGTCGGGCGACACGGCCGGGGCGCGCCCGGGCGCCAGCATGCGCGCGTCGCCCCCCTGCGCCGAGACGATCCAGATGTCCTGCTCCACGCCCTGCGGCAGCATGGCGGGATTGGCCGGCGGCCTCTCGGGGAACTCGAAATCGCCGCCGCGCACGAAGACGACCCGCTGCCCGTCGGGGGTCCACGCGACGTCGCCGATCTCGATGCCGTCGTCGGCGTTGTCGCTGGTCACCCGGTGGACGCTGTAGGCCGCGCCATTCGGCTCGGCCACGTAGATGTTGCGCCGCCCCTGCTCGTTCGCGATCCACAGGAAGCGGCCGCCCGCAGGCGACGCCTGCAGGTCGGAGGCGAAGGGGGCGCTCATCACCTGCTCGAGGGTGAACCCCTGCGCCGCGGCGCGAGGCGCCGGGAGCAGGCAGGCGAGGGAAGCGGCGAAG
>JAJXZZ010000188.1 GCA_021779795.1 Acidobacteriota bacterium
CCGCGCCTGGACGGTGGCGAACAGCCGGCGCGGCTGGCTCGGCGCGACGGCCAGGCCGATCCGCCCGAGGTGATCGCCCGCGAACGTCGGCAGGCCGGCGGTGATGTGGCGCCAGGTCGTGCCGCCGTCGGTGGACTTGTAGAAGCCGCTGCCCGGGCCCTTGAACTCGCCGTCCTCCCACGGCGCGAGCCGCGACTCCCAGAGCGCGGCGTAGACGATGTCGGCGCTTGTCGGATCGACGACCACGTCGGCCGCGCCGGTGTTCTCGTCCACGTAGAGGACCTTCTGGAACGTGGCGCCGCCGTCGGTCGAGCGGAAGACGCCGCGCTCCTCGTTCGGGCCGTAGGGATGGCCGAGCACCGCGACGTACAGCCGGTCGGGGTTGGCCGGGTCCACCGCGATCTGCGGGATCTGCTGGCCGTCGCGCAGGCCCAGGTGGCGCCAGGTCTTCCCGGCGTCGGTGGACTTGTAGATGCCGTCACCGGTGGACAGGTCGGGGCGCTGCAGCCCCTCGCCGCTCCCGACGTAGACGACGTCGGGGTTCGAGGGCGCGACGGCGATCGCGCCGATCGACCCGGTCGGCTCCTCGTCGAAGATGGGGGTCCACACGCGCCCGTAGTCGGTGGACTTCCAGACGCCGCCGTTGACGGGGCCGATGTAGAAGACGTTCGGCTGGCTGGCGACGCCCGAGGCGGCCTTGGTGCGGCCGCCCCGGAACGGGCCGATCATGCGGTAGCGGAGCGCGCTGGCGCCGGCAGCGAAGAGGGTGGAGCCCTGCGCGGCAGGCGTGGCGGCCTGCCGCGCGAGGGGAGCGGTTTCGACAAGGCCCAGCAGGGCCAGGCAGACAGCGAGCGTGCGAAGTCGGGCGGTCATCCGAGCAGTGTAATCCGATCAGTACCCCGCGGCCAGACCGTGCTTCCTCGGGTCGAACAGGCCCTCCCAGCCCTGCCCGATGCGCTTGATGGCCGTGAGCGACCCGCTGCCGCCGGGCCGCGTCGTGTAGCCCATCGCGTCGAGCGCGGCGACGACGTTCGCCGGGACGCCGCCCTTCTCGTACTCGAGAACGTCGGGCAGGGCCTGGTCGTGGATGCGCGGCGCCCCGAGCGCGTCGGCCAGCCCCATCCGGTAGTCGATCACGTTCACGATCGCCTGCACGACGGCCGTGATGATGCGCGGGCCGCCGCGGCCGCCGACGAGCATCAGCACGTGGCCGTCGCGGTCGAGCACGATCGTCGGGGCCATCGCCGACAGCATGCGCTTGCCCGGCGCGATCGCGTTCGCCTCGCCCTGCACGAGGCCGAACTGGTTCGGCGTCCCGGGCTGCGCCGCGAAGTCGTCCATCTCGTCGTTCAGGAAGAAGCCCGCGGCCGGCACCCACACGCCCGACCCGTAGAGGCTGTTGAGCGTCGTCGTGATCACGACGGCGTCGCCGTGGCGATCCACGACGGCGAAGTTCGTCGTGTTGGTCCCCTCGCCGACGGCGGGCCGCAGCGACGAGGTCGGCGTGGCCCTGTCGGCCGGGATGCCGGCGCGCAGGCGCGCCGCGTACGCCTTGCTGGTCAGCAGATCCAGCGGCATCGTGACGAAGGCCGGATCGCCGAGCGTGCCGTTGCGGTCGACGAAGGCGCGCTGAAACGAGGAGGCGAGCCGGTGCAGCGCCAGCGGGCTGTTCCAGGGGGCCACGTCCTTCCAGCCCTCGAGGATGTTCAGCGTCTCGATGACGGTGACGCCGCCCGACGAGGACGGCGGCATGGCGAGCAGCTCGTGGCCGCGGTAGCTGCCGGCGAGCGGCGTCCGCCACTCGGGCTTGTAGCCGGCGAGGTCGGCCGCCGTGATCGTTCCCCCGCCGTGGCGCATCTCGGCCGCGACGGCCTCGGCCACCGGCCCGCGGTAGAAGCCGTCGGCCCCCTTGTCGGCGATCGCCTGGAGCGCGCGCGCGAGGTCGGGCTGGGCGAACCGCGTGCCGATCGCCGGGGCATGGCCGCCCGGGAGGAAGAGCGCCGCGCCGCGGAACTTCGCGATGAGGCGGGCGTTTTCGGCCACCGAGGTGTTGAAGATCCGATCGACGGTGAAGCCGTCGCGGGCAAGGCGGATGGCCGGCGCCATGACCTTCGCGCGGGGGAGCGTGCCGTGCTTCTCGAGCAGCGCCAGCAGCCCCGCGACGCTGCCCGGCACGCCCGACGCGCGGTAGCCCACGAGGCTCGCGTCGGTCGGTTTGCCGTCGGGGCCGATGTACATGTTGCGCGTGGCCGAGGCCGGCGCCGTCTCGCGGAAGTCGAGCGCCGCGGCGTGGCCGCCGACGCGCAGCACCGCGTAGCCGCCGCCGCCGAGATTGCCCGCCTCGGGATAGGCGACCGCCATCGCGAAGCCCACGGCCACGGCGGCATCCGCCGCGTTGCCGCCGGCCTTCAGGATCTCGACGCCCGCCTCGGTCGCGAGCGGACAGTTGGACACGACCATTCCGTTCGGGGCCGTCGGCGCCTTCTGGCCCGGCTTGTAGGTCCACGTGGACGGGAAGGTCGTCAGCTCCACGTTGGCCGGCCGCTGGGCCGCCTGGGGAGCGGTCCGGGGAGCCGGGGGCGGCGCCGCGGCGAAGACGAGCGCCGCGACGAAGAGGGCGAAACCCGCGAGGACGAACGATGAACGGCGCATGGGATACCTCCCGACCTGCCGCGCCCGGGGCGTCCGCAGCCGTCAGTGCTGCGAGCCGGCCGGCGGCGGCGGGTCGATCACCAGGTTCTCGATGAAGAACTCCATCATCCTGTCGGTGGGCACGCTCGAGTGCCCCGCGTCGGGCCCGACCTGCACCTCGAAGCTCTTGCCGGCCTTCCTGAGGGCGGCGATGAGCTGCATGGAGTTGGTCGGGTGCACGTTGTTGTCGGCCGTGCCGTAGTAGATCAGCAGCCGCCCGTCCAGCTTGTCCGCGTAGGTCATCGCGCTGCCGGCCTCGTAGCCCGCGCGGTTCTCGCCGGGAATCCACATGTACCGCTCGGTGTAGACGGTGTCGTAATGGTACCAGGCGGTGGGCGGCGACGACGCCGAGGCGACCCGGAACACCTCCGGGTGGCGCAGCAGGCACATGAGCGACGAGTAACCGCCGTAGGAGGTGCCGTAGATGCCGACGCGCTGCCGGTCGAAGTAGGGCCGGCTCCAGAGGGCCTCGACGCCGCGCGCCATGTCGTCCATCTCGACCTGGCCGAGCTTCAGGTAGATGGCGTCGAGCGTGCGCTTGCCCATGCCCGGCGCCGCGCGCGAATCGAGGTTGACGACCAGGAACCCGTACTCGGCCAGCGGGTTGGGCGCCACGAACGTCTCGCGCGCGGTGAGGCCGGCCGAGGCCGGCCCGCCGTAGACGGCGACGAGCGCCGGGTACTTCTTCGACGGATCGAACGTGGACGGGAAGCTGATGAGCCCGTGCAGCGTCGTCTTGCCGTCGGCGGCGAGGTAGGTGAACATCTCGGCCTTCCTGAAGCCGAGCGCCTTGTACCGCGTCATGTCGCTCGACGCGAGGTCGGCCACCACCCGGCCCGAGGCGTCGAGCAGACGCGTGGCGGGCGGGATGTCGTGCGTCTCGTAGACGTCCACGATGTGCTGGCCGTCGGGGGCGATGCCGCACGATCCGCCGCCCGCGGCCCCGGGACGCCGCCGCGCGCCCGGCGGCACGGGCATGCAGCTGCCGATGGCGTGATAGTACGCCGGGTCGGTCAGGCGCACGTCGCCGCGGCCGTCGAGGCCCACGCGGTGGAGCTGCAGCTTCAGGTGGTTGTCGCCGTCGCGGGCCATGTAGAACACGGCCCCGGCCGCCTCGTCCACCTTGACGAGCGACGCCGCCTCGTACGAGGTGTGCGTCGTCAGCCGGTGCCGCAGCTTCCCGGAGAGGTCGTAGAGATAGTAGTTCCGCCAGCCGTTGCGCTCCGACTCCCAGATGAAGCGTCGGCCGTCCTTCAGGAAGACCATCGTGGGCCGGTTCCCGACCCAGCCGGTCGGCCACTCTTCGTGGATGACGACCCGGCAGGCGCCGGTCGCGGGGTTGGCGGCCGCGAGTTCGAGGATGTTCTGCCGCCGGTTGGTCCTGTTGAACAGCAGCTCGGACCCGTCGGGAGACCAGGCGACGTTGTAGACGTAGTGGCCGACGACCGCGTTGTCGAACGGCTTGCCGTCGCGCACGTCGATCTTCGTCGATCGGCCGGTGGCCCGATCGTAGACGAAGAGGTCCACGATCGGGTTCGGCCGGCCGGCCTTCGGGTAGGCCTCGACGTCAACCCGGTCGTAGAGCTTCGTCTGGTCCACCTGCAGGTAGTAGTCGTCCACCTGCTTCTCGTCGAACCGGTAGTAGGCGAGCTTCGTGCTGTCCGGCGACCACCACATCGCGCTCGTCTGCGACAGTTCCTCGCCGTAGACCCAGCTGGCCGTGCCGTACTTGATCCGATCCTTCTCGCTGCCGTCGGTGGTCAGCGCCGTCTCGCGGGCGCCGTTCGCGCCGCTCAGCCAGAGGTTCCGATCGCGGTAGAAGGCCTTCATCTGCCCGTCGGGCGACAGGGTTTCGACCGCCTGGCGGCCGCGTTCGGGCATCGCGGGGCGGCCGGACGGCTGCCGCCCTCCGCCGTTCGGTGCCGGTGCGCGCCCGTCTTCGGCGGCCGGCCCAATCTCGGCGACCGTCTTCGTGCGGATGTCGTAGCGGTAGAGCCGGTCGCCCTTCTCGAACTCCAAGGCGGAGCCGCCGTCCTTCCAGGTCACCGAGATCGCGCCGGACGTGAAGGCGGCAGGGATCTCCTTGCTCATCTTCTGGTACTGCGCGTACCCCGGCATGGTCCGAAGGCGATCCTGGGCCGCCAGCGTGACGGCAAGCGCCGCCAGCACGGCCAGCAGGGCGACAGCGAGCCGGCCGGCGGCCGGCCGCGGCACACGATTCGTCACCATCCGTTTCTCCTCGGGTGATGGGGCATCCACGCGTTCCACGCTTGTACCTGATCTGCCGCCCCGAGGGCAATCCCGGCAGGGGGGCGGGCCTTCGTGGTAGTTTCGGAAGATGCCGCTGCTCACCGTGGACCGCCTCTCGATCGCCTACGGCCACCTCCCGCTGCTCGACCAGGCCAGCCTGCAGGTGGAGGCGGGGGAGCGCGTCGCCGTCGTCGGGCGCAACGGCACGGGGAAGTCCACGCTGCTCAGGATCGCGAACGGCGAGGTGCCGCCCGACTCGGGATCGATCTGGCGCCAGGCGGGCCTGCGGACGGCGCGGCTCGACCAGGACGCGTCGGTGTCCGACCCGCGGGCGGTGTTCGACGCGGTCGCCGAGGGGCTGGGCGAACTGAGCGCGCTCGTGGCCGCCTACCACCACGCCGCCCTCCAGGTGGCCGAAGAGGGCACGCCAGAGCGGCTCGGACGGCTCGGCCGGCTGCACGACGAACTCGAGGAGCGCGACGGCTGGCGGCTCGAGCAGCGCGTCGAACAGGTGCTCTCGCACCTCGCGCTTCCGGCCGACGTGGCCGTGGACACGCTGTCGGGCGGCTGGCGCCGGCGAGTCCTGCTGGCGCGGGCGCTCGTGGCCCAGCCCGACCTGCTCCTGCTCGACGAGCCGACGAACCATCTCGACATCGAGGCGATCGCGTGGCTCGAGGCGTACCTGGCCGAGTTCGCCGGAGCGGTGCTGTTCGTCACGCACGACCGCGCCTTCCTTCGCCGCCTGGCCACGCGCGTCGTCGAACTGGACCGGGGCCGGCTGACATCGTGGCCGGGAGACTACGAGACGTTCCTCTCGAGGCGGGAGGCGGCGCTCGCGGCCGAGGTGGTTCGGCAGGAGAAGTTCGACAAGAAGCTGGCCGAAGAGGAGGCCTGGCTCCGGCAGGGCGTCAAGGCGCGGCGGACGAGGAACGAGGGGCGCGTGCGCGCCCTGCTGAGGATGCGCGAGGAGCGCGCCGCCCGGCGGGCGATGCCCGGCCGGGTGCGGCTGCAGGTCGAGCACGGCGAATCGTCGGGCAGCGTGGTGTTCGAGGCCGAGGGGGTCGGCAAGTCGTTCGGCGGGCAGGCGGTCGTGGCGGGCTTCTCCGCGCGGGTCATGCGCGGCGACCGCGTCGGCGTCATCGGGCCGAACGGCGTGGGCAAGACGACGCTGCTCAGGCTGCTGATCGGGCAGCTCGAGCCCGACGAGGGGGAGGTTCGCCAGGGGACCAACGTGCAGGTGGCGTATTACGACCAGCAGCGCGAGCAGCTCGATCCCGAGCGGACCGTGTTCGAGACGATCGGCGACGGCAACGAGGTCGTCGTCGTGGCCGGGCGCCCGCGTCACGTGAACGGCTACCTGCGCGACTTCCTCTTCCCGGCCGAGCGGGCGCGCGCGCCGGTGAAGGCCCTCTCGGGCGGCGAGCGGAACCGGTTGCTCCTCGCGAGGCTCTTCACCAGGCCGGCCAACGTGCTGGTGCTCGACGAGCCGACCAACGACCTCGACCTCGAAACGCTCGAACTGCTCGAGGCGCAGCTGGCCGAGTGGCCGGGCACGCTGATCCTGGTGAGCCACGACCGCGTCTTCGTGGACAACGTCGTCACGAGCATCCTGGCGCTCGAGGGTGATGGCCGCGTGGCAGAGTACGTCGGCGGGTACGAGGACTATGTCCGCGAGCGGAACGCGGCGCGCG
>JAJXZZ010000189.1 GCA_021779795.1 Acidobacteriota bacterium
CGCGGTTGTGGGACGCGGCGACGGCGAGCGCCTGGTCGAGCGTCAGCACCTTCACGCGCGCCTGGCCCGCGCCGCCCGGGGCGGCGGCCTGGCCGGCGGCCCTCTCGATCGCGCCGCCAAGAAGCGCCGGCGCGGCCGTCCCCGCCCCGCCCGCCTGCGCGGACGCGGCCGAGGCATGGCCGGCGACGATCGCCAGGACGAGGACCGAGACGGCGGCGGCCCGGGCGTGGCGCGTCATGTGGCGCCCGATCCAGGCGCTGACGTCGTCGAGGATCGTGTAGACGACCGGCACGACGATGAGCGTCAGCAGCGTCGAGGTGATCAGGCCGCCGACGACGGCCCGCGCCATGGGCGCGCGCATCTCGGCCCCTTCGCCGAGGGCGAAGAACAGCGGCAGCATGCCGAAGATCATGGCGGAGGTGGTCATCATGATCGGGCGCAGCCGCGTCCGGCCGGCGGTCACGAGCGCCGTCCGCCGGTCCATCCCGCGGCCTCGCAGCACCTTGGTGTAGTCCACGAGCAGGATCGCGTTCTTGGTGACCAGCCCCATCAGCATGATGAGGCCGATGAGCGACATGATGTTGATCGTGTCGCCGGTCAGCAGCAGCATCCCGGCCATGCCGACGATCGAGAGCGGCAGCGACAGCATGATCGAGAGCGGGTCGATGAACGACTCGAACTGCGCGGCGAGGATCAGGTAGACGAAGATCACCGCCAGCAGCAGCGCCTCCCCCATGTACCCGAACGACTCGATCATGATCTCGGCGTCGCCGCCCTGCACGACCCGGTAGCCCGGCGCCATGTTCAGGCGCTCGGCCGCCTGGTTGGCCAGGGCGCTGGCGGTGCCGAGCGGCAGGTTGTCCAGGTTCGCGCTGACGGTCACCTCGCGGCTGAGGTCGCGCCGGCTGATCTCGGCCGGCGAGATCGCCCGGTTGAAGGTCACCAGGTCGGCCAGCGGCACGAGCGCCGTGCCCGTCGGGCCCGGCACGCTGATCTTCAGGTTGTCCACGTGCCCGATGTCGCCCCGGAGCGCCTGCGGCAGGCGCACGCGGAGGTTCACGGCGTCGCCCTCCTCGTCCTCGTAGGTCGAGGCGACGTTGCCGCCGACGAGCACGCCGACCGTGTTGGCCACGGCGCTGCTGCCGAGGCCGAGGGCGGCCGCGCGGTCGCGGTCCACGAACATCCGGTACTCCGGCAGGTCCTGCTCCATCGTCGCCTCGACGTCCACGATGCCCGGGATCGTGTACATCGCGTCCTTGAGCCGCGCGGCGTACCGCTTGAGCGTCGGGATGTCGTCCCCCTCGATGATGACGGCCAGCGGCTTCTGGAACGAGCTCGGGTCCTCGAGGAAGTTGAGCGTGATGCCGGGGATCTTCTCGAGCCGCCCGCGCGCCAGGTGCGTGAACTGCTTGATGCTCAGGGCGCGCTGGCTCTTCGGCACCAGCCGGACGAACACCGTGGCGTCGCGCACCGTGTCGGAGTCGCCGGCGCCGATCGACGCGTAGGTGTACTGCACCTCCTTGAACGTCGAGAGCCCCTCGAGCACCTCGGTCAGCCGGCCGCGCGTCTCCTCGAACGACGCCCCGGGGGCGCTCTGGAACTTGAGGGCGAACTCCCCCTGGTCCATCTGCGGCTGGAACTCGGTCTGGACGATGGAGAAGATCCCGAGGCCCGCCACGAAGGCCAGGACCGCCGCGCCGACGACGACCAGCCGGTGGTCGAGCGACCAGCCGATCAGGCGCTTGTAGCGCTCCGCCATCCGCTCGAACCAGTTGTTGAACCCGTCGAGCGCCCGCTGCAGCGCGTTCCGCTTCCCCTTGCGCTCGATGTCGGGGTCGTACCAGCGCGAGGAGAGCATCGGGTCGAGCGTGAACGAGACGAAGAGCGACACCAGGACGGCGAAGGCGACGGTGAGGCCGAACTGGTAGAAGAAGCGGCCGATGATCCCCTTCATGAAGGCCACCGGCACGAACACCGCGATGATCGACATCGAGGTGGCGAGCACGGCGAGGCCGATCTCGGCGGTGCCCTCGCGGGCCGCCTCGAAGTGGTCCTGGCCCCGCTCGAGGTGCCGGACGATGTTCTCGCGCACGACGATCGCGTCGTCGATCAGCAGGCCGATGGCGAGCGAGAGGGCCATCAGCGTCAGCATGTTGATCGTCATGTTCAGGAAGTACATGACGATGAACGACGAGACGACCGAGATCGGGAGCGTGAGGCCGGTGATGATCGTGGACCGCCAGGAGTTGAGGAAGAAGAAGACGATCACGATCGTCAGGAGGCCGCCGAGCATCAGCGTGTTGTAGACGTCCGACACCGCCTCGCGGATGAACGTGGAGGTGTCGCGCACGACCGCGATCGTCGTCCCCGGCGGCAGCTCCCGCTCGAGCCCCGCGGCGGTGGCGCGCACGGCGTCCACCACGTTCACCGTGTTCGCCTTGGTCTGCTTGGTGATGTCGATGCCCACGGCCGGCCGGCCGTCGATGAGCGCCAGCGTCCGCTGCTCCTCGACGCCGTCCACGACGCCGGCCACCTCGCCGAGCGTGATCGGCCGGCCCGCGCGGCGGCCGATCACCATGTGGCGGTAGTCGTCGGCGCTGCCCGGCTTGCCGCTGATCCGGAGCGGGACCTCGGTCTCGCCCCGCGTCAGGCGGCCGAGCGGCGTGTTGACGTTCTCGGTGGCGAGGCCGTTGACCACCTCGTCGGCGCCCATGCCGAGCGCGGCCAGCCGCGCCGGGTTCACCTCGACCGCGATCTCGCGCTTCGACGAGCCGATCAGCTTCGCCTTGGCGACGCCCGGGATGCTCTCGAAGCGCCGCCGGACCTTCCGGTCCACCAGCGTCGTCAGGTCGCGCGGCGGCAGGGTGGACGACTGCACGGCCAGCGAGATGATCGGCATCGCGTTGAAGTCGAACTTCTCGATCACCGGGTCCTTCATGCCGTCGGGCAGGTCGCGGCGGGCGGCGTTGATCTTCGCCCGCACCTCCTGCGAGACGTCGTCCACCTTCACCTCGAGGTTGAACTCGACCATGATCGTGGACAGCCCCTCGCGCGACACCGAGCTGATGTGCTTGACGCCCGCGACCGGGTTCACCGCCTCCTCGATCTTCTTGGTCACCTCGCGCTCGACCGTCTCGGGCGAGGCGCCGGGGAACTCGGTGATGATCGACACGACCGGGATCTCGACGTCCGGCATCATGTCGATCGGCAGCCGCCGGGCCGAGAAGATGCCGAGCGTCACCAGCGTGAGGATCATCACGGTGGCGACGACCGGCCGCTTGATGGACAGGTTGGAGAGGAACATGGCTACGCCCCTTCACCCGTCGAGGCGATGACGCGGTCGCCGTCCCGCAGCGCGTAGCCCCCGCGGACGACCACCTGCTCGCCCGCTTCGACGCCCGACACGATCTCGACCGTCGCCCCGTTGGTCGCGCCCGTCCTCACCGCCCGCTTCCGCGCGTGGTCGCCCGAGACGACGAACACCTCGGCCTGCTTCGTCTCGAGGTTCCAGTTGAGCAGCGCCTCGCGCCGCACCTGGAGGACGTTGGCGTACCGGCCGACGATGACCCGCCCCTGGACGAACGCGCCGTCGCGCAGCATGGCGCCCGGGTTGGGCACCTCGGCCACGACGTCGGCCGTCCGGCTGGCGGCGTCGATCATCGGGTTGATGAACATCACCTTGCCCGAGAAGACGCGCCCCGGCACCGTCTCGGTCGTGAACTCGAGCGGCTGGCCCACGCGGACCTCCGACAAGCGCGTGGCCGGCACCGACACGGTCAGGTCGAACAGGCGGTTGTCCACGATCCGGAACATCGGCGTCGTGCCCCCCATGTTCTCGACCCGGTCGCCGACGCTGACCCCCCGCATCGCCACGATGCCCTCCATCGGCGAGGTGATGAACGACTTGGACAGCCGGCTCTCGGACGCGCGCACCTGCGCGTCGGCCGCCGCCGTCGCCGCCTCGGCCGCCTCGATCGCCGACCGGGCGTCGTCGAGCGCCTGCTGCGTGATGAGGCCGTACTGCTTGAGCTGCTGCGCCCGCTCGTACTCGCGCCGCGCGCGGTTCTCGCCCACCTTGGCCTGCGCCGCCGCGGCCTTGAGCGCGGCCACGCCCGCCTCGGTCTCGCTCGTGTCCAGCCGGGCGAGCCGGGCGCCCCGCCGCACCGGCACCCACTCGGTCACGTAGACCTCCTTGACGACGCCGGTGACCTCCGACTTCACGTCGGCCGAGAACTTCGCGTCGAGCGTCCCGACGACGTCGACGGTCCGGTCGAGGTTGCCGCGGGCGGCCGCGGCGATCGTGACGGCCACCGGCGGCCGCCCGGCCTCGGGCGCCTGCGACTGGGCGTTGCGGGAGCAGGCGGCGATCACCGGCAGGGCCGACGCCGAGAGGAGGATGAGTGCGATCGAGCGTGCGATGCGAGTCATGACCGTGGTTCTCCTTGCTGCCGCTGCGGCCCGAAGGCCCCGTCGAACGCCAGGCCGACCAGGCGCTGGAGCGCGCCGGGATCGACCTGGTTGACGCCGTAGTGAAGCTGCCTCATGTTGAACACGCCGACGATCCCCATCACCACGAGCGCCACGTCCGAGGGGGCGGCGGTCGCGGCGACCTCGCCCGCCGCCTGCCCCTCCTCGACGATCCGGCGGACGGCGCGCTCCATCTCGCGGTCGAAGATCGTGAAGTCGAACGGCGGCGTCCCCTCGACCGGGCCGAAGAAGGCGGCGTGGGCGACGCGCACGACCGGCACGTTCTGCTGGAACAGGCCGTTGAGGTCGATGGCCAGGGCCAGCAGCCGCTCGCGCGCCGTGCCCGGCCGCGAGACCACCCGGTCCATCGTCCGCGTGAACTCGCGCGCCGCCTGCTCGAGCACCGCGGCGAGCAGGCGCTCCTTGCTGCCGAAGTGGTAGTAGAGGGCCGGCTTGGTGACGCCGGCCATCTCGACGATCTCGCGGACCGAGGCGGCGGTGTAGCCCTTGCGGTCGAACACGGTGATGGCGGCGCGAAGCAGGCGCGTGCGCGTCTGCTCGTCCTGCTCGGCCGGCTCGGCCGCGTCGCCCGGCGCGGCGGGCCGAGCGGCGTCGGTGTCGGTGTCGGATCTGGTCATAACCTGTGCTGGCAGCCCGGTGACACGCCCGGCGGTTCCCCATGGCAGGCGGCTGCATCGACGACTGCCGCCGGCGCGTCGTTCACGGTGCGCGAGCCGTATACCGAACGGTAGGAAACGTCGGGAAGATATGACGGAAAGGGGGCGTCGAGAGTTCCTGCCACGCGCAAACAGGAACAAATCGCAATACCTACCGGTCGGTATACTACCACAAGCGTAAGCCGCCGGCCAGTCCCCCTTCCCGGCCCGATCGCCCGGCAGCCCCACAGAAGGCCACGAGGGCTCGTGATGACAAATCTGGCGTGGTAAATTTGCGGCGCGGCAAAACCGCTCCGACCCCTGCTCGCGCCCTCACTTCCGGTGCAGCCTGACGACGAGCACCGAGCAGTGGGCCGTCCGGACCACGAACTCGGCGACGCTGCCGAGCACCATCCGGCTGAGGGCCGTGCGTCCGTGCGTGCCGACGACGATCAGGTCGGCATGGGCGGCCTCGGCCTCCCGCACCAGCGCCCGACCCGCCTCGCCGCGCACGACGCGGCACTCCCCGGCGACGCCGCTCGAGGCGAGGGCCTGCTCGAGCCGCTCCTTCGCCGCGCGCTCGACCTCCTGCATCGCCTCGGCGTCGATCTCGGCCCAGCCGGCGAACTGCGCGTCCACGACGATCGGCCACTCGACGGCGTGGACGAGCACCGCGCGGCCGCCGGTCCGCCTGACCTCGTCAACGGCGGCATGCAGGGCCGGCATCGCCGAGTCGGAGAAGTCGGTTCCCGCCACGATGCCGCCGCCGCCGTCGGCCGCCGGGCGGACGACCAGCACCGGGCAGTGCGCATGCCGGACGACGTCGATGGCGACGCCGCCGAGTCGAATGCGCGGAAGCGACGTCGAGCCGTGGCTGCCAATCACGACGAGGTCGGCGCCCCACGCCTCGGCCCGGCGGACGATGCCGGCCGCCGCGTCGCCCTCCTCGATCGCAACCTCGTACGCCTCGCCGGCGCGCCCGGTCGCCCGGCCGGCGAACGCCGCCACCGCCTGGCGGGCCCGCTGGGCGAGGGCCTCGTCGGCCTCGGGCGTCGGCTCGTTGAACTGCGGGAACAACTCGTTGACCCGGCGCCACGAGGCCACCACGTGGCAGACCAGCAGGTGGCCGTCCTCGCCGGCCCGGGCGCTCGCCTCGCCCAGGGCCAGCGCGCTCGACGCGCTCAGGTCGGTCGCGACAAGGATCTTCGGCGGTCTCATGTGGTGGTCCTCCCTTCACTACCCCAGGCACCGGTATACACGCCCGGCGCCCCGCGGTCAACGCGCAATGCCGCGTGGCGGCTCGGCCTGAGTCCACCGGGGATCGGGCGCGCCGGGCGGGAGCGGCCGTCGGGGCCGGGGCCCGCCGCCCTCCCGACCCCGCCGCCTTCCGTCTATACTCGATGCGCGGAGGCGTCTCCGCCGCCGGCGCCCGGACGTGCCACCAGGCCGAGCATGCCCATGCACATCGACTCACTCGTCCTCGCCCTGTCGAGCGCCGCCCCGT
>JAJXZZ010000190.1 GCA_021779795.1 Acidobacteriota bacterium
ACACAGGGCCAGGACCTGCTGGTCGATGGCGACGAGGCCGGCGCGGAGAAGGTCGAGCGGCTGGTTTCCGCCCTGGCCTCGCTGACGCGCGAGGGGTACCGGCTGGCCAACGGCGACGTGAAGCTGGCGGCCGAACTCGTGTCGGACAACCCCGACGTCGAGCTGCGGGATTATTTCGTGAAGGCGGCGCAGGCGCGGCCGGTCGGCAAGCGGCAGGTCCTGCCCAAGAGCGTGAACCAGCGGCGGTACCTCGACGCCATCGAGCGCCACGACATCGTCTTCGGGATCGGGCCGGCCGGCACCGGGAAGACCTACCTGGCGATGGCGCAGGCGGTCGCGTTCCTGCTGGCGAAGAAGGTCACGCGGATCATCCTGGCGCGGCCGGCCGTCGAGGCGGGCGAGAAGCTCGGCTTCCTGCCGGGCGACCTGCAGGAGAAGGTGAACCCCTACCTGCGGCCGCTCTACGACGCGCTCTACGACATGCTCGACGTCGAGCGGGTCGAGCGGCTGCTCGACCGGGGCACGATCGAGATCGCGCCGATCGCCTTCATGCGCGGGCGCACGCTCAACGACTCGTTCGTCATCCTGGACGAGGCGCAGAACACGACGTCCGAGCAGATGAAGATGTTCCTCACCCGCCTCGGCTTCGGCTCGAAGGCGGTGGTCACCGGCGACATCACGCAGATCGACCTGCCGGCCGGGCACACCTCGGGCCTCATCGAGGCGATGAAGGTGGTCTCGCACATCGAGGGGATCGCGTTCGTCCACTTCGACGAGCGCGACGTCGTGCGGCACAAGCTGGTGCAGCAGATCGTCAAGGCGTACGAGACCTACTCGAACGGCGGCGGGCCGGCCCGCCGGGGGCACTGAGGGGGTCATGGGCGGCCGCGCGGGCGGACGGGCGCTTCGGGTGCAGGTGGCCGACGGCCGGGGGCGGCCGCGGCGCGCGAGCGGGCTGGCCTCGTGGCTTCGGGACGTCGCGCCGGCCGGGGCCCGCGGCACGGTGGCGATCGCGCTCGTCGCCGACCGGACGATGCGGCGCCTGAACCATCGGTACGCCGGCCAGGACCGCGCCACCGACGTCCTCTCGTTCCCGGCCGGCGGGGCGGGCGGGCTGCTCGGCGACATCGCGATCGCCACCGGCGTCGCCCGGCGCCAGGCGCGCGCGGCCGGGCACGCCTATGCGCGGGAGCTGCGCGTCCTCGCCCTCCACGGGCTGCTGCACCTGCTCGGCTACGACCACCACGCCGACGGCGGGCGGATGGCCCGGCTCGAGGCGAGGCTGCGGCGCCGGGGCGGGCTCGCGGCCGGGCTGATCGAACGCGCGCGGTGACGCGCCAGGACGGAGACGCGGATGCGGTGTGGATTCGTAGCGCTCATCGGGCGGCCGAACGTCGGCAAGTCGACGCTGCTGAACCGGCTGGTCGGCACCAAGCTGGCCATCGTGTCCGACAAGCCCCAGACGACCCGCAACCGGATCGTCGGCGTGCGCAACTACGGCGAGGGGCAGGCGATCTTCCTCGACACGCCGGGCATCCACCGGCCGACGCACCGGATGAACGTGCGGATGGTGGACGCGGCCGTGGAGGGCATCCGCCAGGCGGACCTCCTGGCGCTCGTCACCGACGCGACCGACGCCCGGGCGGGCCGCGGCGAGCGCTTCATCCTCGAGCAGGTGAAGGCGGCGACCTCGCCCGTCGCCCTGGTCATCAACAAGGTGGACCTGGTCGACCGCGCGGCGCTGCTGCCGTTCATCGCCAACTGGAGCGGGCGGCACGAGTTCGCCGAGATCGTGCCGGTCTCGGCGCTGACCGGCGAGAACGTCGATCGCCTCGAGCAGGTGATCGTGAAGCACCTGCCCGAGGGGGAGCCGATCTACCCGGGCGACTACCTCACCGACCAGCCCGAGCGGTTCTTCGTGGCCGAGACCGTGCGCGAGAAGGTGCTGGCGCTGACGCATGCCGAGATCCCCTTCTCGAGCGCCGTGGTCGTGGACCGGTTCGAGGACGCCGACGACCGGGGGATCATGCGGTTCTACTGCTCGATCCTGGTCGAGCGCGAGTCGCAGAAGCCGATCCTGATCGGCCGCGGCGGCGAGATGATCAAGCGGATCGGCATGGCGGCGCGGCGGGATCTCGAGGCGTTCTTCGACGCGCACGTCCACCTCGACCTGCGGGTGAAGGTCGAGTCCGCGTGGCGGGAGAACGAGCGCCTGCTGGACGAGATGGGCCTGCCGAGACGGTCGCGCTGACCGCCCCGGCGCCCCCGCCCTTCATGGTAGAGTTACAGGGAACGCGAGCGCGCCGCCATGCCCCTCTACAAGACCGACGCGCTGATCCTGCGGACGTACAAGCTCGGGGAGGCCGACCGGATCGTCGTCTTCCTGACGCAGGACCGCGGGAAGAAGCGCGGCGTGGCGAACGGCGCGAGGCGGCCGCGGTCCCGCTTCGCCGGCGCGCTCGAGCCGCTCACGCGGGCGGGCGTGACGTACTACGAGCGGGAGCACCGTGACCTGGTGCGCCTCAGCTACGCCGAGGCGACGTGCTCGCCGCTCGAGGCTTCGCGGCCCGACGCCCTCAGCCACGTCGGCTACTTCGCCGAGCTCCTCGACGAGTGGGCGCAGGAAGGCGACCCGAACGAGCGGCTGTTCCGCCTGGGGACCTCGACGCTCGAGGCGCTGGCGGCCGGCGTGCCGACCGCGCGGGTGGCGCGGTACTTCGAGTACTGGCTCCTTCGCCTCCAGGGCGTCTACCCGCCGCACGTGGCCTGCCACCGGTGCGGCACGCGGCTCGGCGACGAGCCGGGCGGCGCGTGCCTGGAGCCCGGGGCGCACGTGTTCGTCTGCCGCGGGTGCAGCGGCCGCGCCGGCGACCCGGAGCCGGGCGTGACGCTGTCGCCGGGGGCGCTGTCGTTCCTGGCGGCGGCCGGGTCGGTCGCCCCGCAGCGCCTGGCGGCGGTCGCGCTCGGCGGGCGCGTGGACCGCGAGCTGGAGTCGATTCACCGGGCGCTGATGCGCCTGCACCTGGAGAAGGACCTGCGCTCGACGCGGGTCCTGCGCGATCTCGGGCGACACCCGGATCGCGGGTGACCGCATGACGTTTCAAGACCTGATCCTCAAGCTCTCCGCCTTCTGGGCCGCGCACGGCTGCCTCATCCAGCAACCGATCGATCTCGAGGTCGGGGCTGGCACGTCCCACGTCGAGACGTTCCTCCGCGTGCTCGGGCCGCGGCCCTGGTCGGTCGCCTACGTCCAGCCGTCGCGCCGGCCCGACGACGGCCGCTTCGGCGAGAACCCGAACCGCCTGTTCAAGCACCACCAGTTCCAGGTGATCCTCAAGCCGGCTCCCGACGAGGTCCAGCAGACCTACCTCGAGAGCCTCGAGGCGTGCGGCATCGACCCGCGCCAGCACGACATCCGTTTCGAGGAGGACAACTGGGAGTCGCCGACGCTCGGGGCCTGGGGGATCGGCTGGCAGGTGATGCTCGACGGGCAGGAGATCACGCAGTTCACCTACTTCCAGCAGGTCGGCGGCATCGACCTCTCGCCCGTGTCGGCCGAGATCACGTACGGCCTCGAGCGGATCGCGATGTTCCTGCAGAAGGTGGACAGCGTCTACGACCTCGAGTGGGCGCCGGGCGTGAGCTACCGCGACGTCCGGCTGCGCGACGAGATCGAGCAGTCGAAGTACGCGTTCGGCCAGGTCAACATGCCGCGCGAGGCGTTCGTGGCGCTGCACCGCGAGCTGTTCGACCGCCATCACGCTTTCGCCCGGACGCTGCTCGACTCGGGGCTGGTGCTGCCGGCCTACGAGCAGTGCCTGAAGTGCTCGCACCTGTTCAACGTCCTCGACTCGGCCGGCGGCGTCGGCGTCACCGAGCGGACGGCGTACATCCTGAAGGTGCGGCAACTCGCCGTCGGCGTCGCCCAGGCCTACCTGCAGACGACCGCCCCGGGGGCGCCCGAGGAGGCGTCGGACCGCTAAGCTCAGACACAGGACGGACGACTATCGTGGATCGCGAGCTGCTGATCGAGATTGGAACCGAGGAACTGCCGGCCTCCTGGCTGCCCGGGCTGACGCGCCAGTTCGGGGAACACATCGCCGCGCGCCTGGGCGCGCTGCGCATCCCGCCCGACGGCCCGGTCGAGACGTACAGCACCCCCCGCCGGCTGGCCGCGCGCGTCGCCCGCATGCCCGAGCGGCAGGCCGACGTCGAGGAACTGCTGACCGGCCCCGCGGTGGCGGCCGCCTTCAAGCCGACCGGGGAGCCGACGCCGGCGGCGGCCGGGTTCGCGCGCAAGCACGGCGTCGGCGTGGACGCCCTCGAGCGCGTCGAGACGCCCAAGGGCCCCTACCTGGCCTACCGCCGCCGCGAGCGCGGCCGCGCCACGGCGGACGTCCTCCCGGACCTGCTCGGCGCGGTGCTGCGCGACATGGCGTTCCCCAAGCAGATGCACTGGGACGCGGTGCTCGACGACGGCCGCGGGGAGCTGACGTTCGGCCGGCCGATTCGCTGGATCCTCTTCCTCTACGGCGGCCGCGTCGTTCCCTTCGCCATCGGGCGCAGCGAGGCGGCCCGATCGGGCCTGGTCCAGGAGGTGCGCTCGGCGGCGGTGACCTACGGGCACCGCTTCCTGGCCACCAGCGGGCGCGCCGGGCGCGCGATCAAGGTCCGGTCCTTCGACGAGTACCGCGCGCGCCTGGTCGAGAACTTCGTCCTGCTGGAGCGGGCCGAGCGGCACGACAAGATCGCGCGCGAGCTGGACGCGCACGCGCAGCGGCTCGGCGGGCGGGTGAGCAGCGCGGCGGCCGTGCAGTCGGGCCTGCTCGATGAGGTGCCCGACCTGGTCGAGTACCCGTCGGTCGTGGCCGGCACCTTCGCGCCCGAGTTCCTCTCGCTGCCCGAGGAAGTGCTGACGACGACGATGATCCACCACCAGCACTTCTTCCCGGTGGTGAGCGCGACCGGCCGCCTGATGCCGGCCTTCCTCGCCGTGACCAACACGCAGGCCGACGGGTCGCGCACCATCGCCCGCAACTGCGAGCGGGTGCTGGCCGCCCGGCTCAGGGACGCGCAGTTCTTCTTCGAGGCGGACCGGCGCACCCGGCTCGAGGACCGCGTGCCGGTGCTCTCGACAGTGCTGTTCCACAAGAAGGTCGGCAGCTACGGGGCCAAGGCCGCCCGGCTCGAGCGCCTGGCGCGGCACTGCGCCGCCGCCGCGTTCGGCCGGCCCGACGTGGCCGACCAGGCGGCCACGGCCGGCCGGCTGGCCAAGGCCGACCTGGTCACCGACATGGTGCGCGAGCTGACCGAGCTGCAGGGCGCGATGGGCGGGATCTACGCGCGCGCCGAAGGGCTCCCCGAGCCGATCTGGCGCGCCATCTACCACCACTACCTGCCGGCGGCCCCCGAGGCCGACGCCCCGCCGTCGCGCGCGGATCTGGGCGAGGCGGCCGTCACCTGGGCGGCCCTCTCGGTGGCCGACAAGCTCGACACGCTGGTGGCCTCGTTCGCGGGCGGCGAGCGGCCGACCGGGACGCGCGATCCGTACGGCCTGCGCCGCCAGGCGCACGGCCTCCTCAAGGTGCTCGTCGACCTGCCGGAACTGGCCGGCATCGGCGCGCCGGTCGATCTCGACGCGCTGCGCCGCCGGGCCCGGGCGCTGCTCGACGAGTGCGCCGAGCCGGGCCACGCCGCGCCGGCCGCGTCGCCGGCGGAAGAGGCCGACCTGACGACGTTCCTGGAGGAGCGGCTGCGGTTCCTGTTCCAGCAGCGCGGGTTCGCGTACGACGAGATCAACGCGGTGGCCGGCGCCCGGCGCGCCTTCACCGGGGACCCGCACGACGCGAGGCTGCGGCTCGAGGCGATCCGCCTCGTCAGGCCGTCGCCCGATTTCGAGGCGCTGGCCGTCGCCTTCAAGCGCGTGAAGAACCTGTCGCGCGAGCTGCGCGTCGAGCCGATCGAGACGCTCGACCGGCTGGCGGAGCCGGCCGAGCTGGCGCTGCTCGAGGAGTTCCGCACGCGGGGCGGCCTGGTCCGCCAGGCGGCCGCGCGCCGCGACTACGCCGAGGCGTTCCGGCTGGCCGCCGGCTTCCGGCCCGCCGTCGATCGCTTCTTCACCGACGTCTTCGTCATGGTGGACGATGCCGCGCTCCGCGACCAGCGGCTGACGCTCGTCTGGCGGCTCCACGAACTGGTCGTGGAGCTGGCCGATATCTCGGAGATCGTGTCTCAACTCGAATTGAATCGCTGATTCAATTCCCCTCATCCCTCACTTACGGAGTCATCAGGATCATGGCCAAGAAGATGGCAGCGAAGGCGAAGGGCAAGGCGGTTCGGAAGGCCCCCGCGCGGAAGACGGCCGCGCCGCGGGCGAAGGCGCGGGCGGCGAAGTTCGTCTATTTCTTCGGCGGCGGCAAGGCGGACGGCGACCGGACCATGAAGGGCCTGCTCGGCGGCAAGGGGGCCGGCCTCGCCGAGATGACCAACGCGGGGCTGCCGGTGCCGCCCGGCTTCACGATCACGACGGCGGCGTGCAACCTCTACTACGAGTCGGGGAGGAAAGTGCCGGCCGCGGTCGAGCAGCAGATGCAGGAGCACCTGCGGA
>JAJXZZ010000191.1 GCA_021779795.1 Acidobacteriota bacterium
CGCTCGACCGACTGGTTCAGCATCGAGTCGACGCCCGGCGTCGGGACGACGCTGCGCTACGGCGTGCGGATCGGGGAGAGCCAGGGCGGGAACAAGTGAGAAGTACGAAGTACGAAGTAAGAAGTAAGAAGTACGAAGTGCGAAGAAAGAAGTGCGAGCAGTGGGAACGATGCAGCGTGATGCGGCCCGAAGCCTGAGGTCGGCAGCCTGGAGCCCGTTGGGGCCGCAAGCCGCCGGGCTCGAGTCGCGAGCCGGCGAGCGGGCGGGGCGGGACTAGCGCCACATGGACGCTCCCTTGCACTCCATCGTCCGCGACGACTCGCGCTGCGTCGGCTGCGTGGCCTGCTGCAAGGCCTGCCCGACGCGGGCGATCCGCGTCCACAACGGCCGGCAGACGGTGGACGCGGCGGTGTGCATCGACTGCGGCGAGTGCATCCGGGCCTGCCCGCACGACGCGCTGAGCTCCCGCACGTCCACGCCGTCCGACCTGGCCCGGTTCCGCCACGCGGTGGCCATCCCGTCGACGGCGCTCTACTCGCAGTTCGGCCGCGGCGTCCGGCCCGAGCAGGTGGCGGGCGCGCTGCTCCAGGTCGGGTTCAGCGCGTTCGACGACGTGTCGTGGATGTGCCAGATGGTGGGGGGCGCGGTCGACACCTACCTGTCGGAGTGCCGGGGGCCCTGGCCGAAGATCTCGGCCACGTGCCCGGCGGTCCTTCGGCTCATCCAGCAGCGCTACCCGGATCTGGTCCCGCACGTCGTGCCGATCGAGACGCCCCGGGAGCTGACCGCGAAGCTGGCGCGCCGGAAGGCGGCCGAGGCCACGGGCCTGCCCGCGGACCAGGTCGGGATCTTCTACATCACGCCGTGCACGGCGATCATGCAGTCGATCGGGAGCCCGGTCGGCCGGCCCGAGTCGCACTTCGACGGGGCGTTCTCGATCGCCGATCTCTACGGCCCGCTGCTGAAGGCCATCCGGGCGGGCTGCCCGCCCGTGTCGGAGGAGAGCTTCAACCACGGCGGGCTGCAGTGGGGGCTGACCGGCGGCGAGAGCGCCGGGATGCGCAACCTGAACAGCCTGGCGGTGAGCGGCGTCGCGGAGGTCGTGAAGGTGTTCGACTCGATCGAGGCGGGCAAGTTCCAGGCGCTGGACTTCATCGAGGCGCACATCTGCCCGGACGGCTGCATCGGCGGGCAGCTCGTGGTCGAGAGCCGGCACGCGGCCCGCCACACGCTGCAGGGGATCCTGGCGCACGTGCGGGACCGGAGCGAGTACGAGTCGGCCCGGCTGGCGCAGGAGGAGCGGGTCCGCGCGATGTACCGCGAGCGCTTCTTCGACATGGAGGAGAAGATCCGCGCGCGGCCGCTCGCGCAGGGGCACTCGGACCTGCAGCAGGCGATCCTGCTGCGGCAGGAGCGCACCCGCGTCCTCTCGCTGCTGCCGCGGCGCGACTGCGCGGCGTGCGGGGCGCCCGACTGCGAGACCTTCGCGGGCGACGTGGTGACCGACCGGTGCGAGCTGGACGAGTGCGTGTTCCTGAAGCTGCGACAACAGGCGAATCCGCCGAAGGAGAACGGGCATGAATAGGCCGATGCTTCTGCTGGAGGCGTGCTGCCCCAACTGCGGCGCGCTCCTGACCGAAGGGCAGCGGGTGCACCTCGACGCGTACTGCCGGGACACGAACCAGGACGGGGAGGTTCGCCTGAGCGCGATCTTCGGCGACTACGCGATCGAGACCGACCTGAAGATGCCGGACGGCGCCGTGGTCGACTTCCGGTGCCCGGTCTGCGACCAGAGCCTCATGCTGCAGATGCCCTGCAAGCTGTGCGGCGCGCCGATGGCGTCGGTGAACCTGAAGGGCGGCGGCGTGCTCGAGTTCTGCTCGCGCGCCGGCTGCCGGGGCCACGCGCTGGGCGGATTCGGCGACGTCGACGAGATGATGTCGCTGCTGAACACGATGCTGAACACGCCGCACGACTGACGGGCGCGCCGGGCGGGCCGCGCGGCCCGGCCGGTCGCCCATTCGGAGTCCTCATCTTATGCACGAACACCGGGCGTACAACTTCAAGAACATGCACTTCGTCGGCGAGGAGGGGCAGCTGATCCCGCTGCTGCAGCAGGCCCAGGCCGAGGACGGCTACCTGCGCCGGGAGCGGCTGCAGGAGATCCACCAGGTGTCGGGCATCCCGCTCGCCCACATCTACGGCGTTGCGACCTTCTACGCGCAGTTCCGGCTGAAGCCCGTGGGCAAGTACCTGCTGCGCGTCTGCCACGGCACCGCGTGCCACGTCAGCGGCGCGGTCGAGCTGAGCCAGGCCGTCGAGAAGCACCTGGGCATCCCCAACGGCGAGACGACGCCCGACCGGATGTTCAGCATCGAGACCGTCTCGTGCCTCGGCTGCTGCTCGCTGGCGCCGGTGCTGATGATCAACAACGCGACGTTCGGCAACCTGAGCCCGTCCGCGGCCGTGAAGGTCGTGAAGAAGTACCAGAAGGGGGAGCGGTCATGACGCGGGTGACGGTTGGCTATTCCACGTGCGGGATCGCGGCCGGCGCCGAGGAGACCTACAAGGCCCTCGAGGCCCGGCTCGCCACGCTCGCCGAGCCCGCCGAGCTGCTGCGCACCGGCTGCGTCGGCATGTGCTACCAGGAGCCCCTCGTCGAGATCGGCACCGACGACGGCGTGCGGTACCTCTACGGCCACGTCAGCCCCGACAAGGTGGCGCGCCTGGTGGACGAGCACGTGACCGGGAAGACGCCGGTGGCCGACTGGCTCGTCTGGACGAGCAGCGGCCAGGGGACCGACGCCGCCTACCTCGCCCGCCAGCACCGGATCGTGCTGCGCAACTGCGGCAACATCGACCCCGAGGCGATCGACGAGTACATCGCGACCGGCGGCTACCAGGCCCTCCGGAAGGTCCTCGACGCGAAGGACCCCGAGGCGGTCATCAACCTCGTCGTGGATTCGGGGCTGCGCGGCCGCGGCGGCGCAGGCTTCCTCACCGGCATGAAGTGGCGCTTCACGCGCATGGCGCCGGGCGCCGAGAAGTTCATCATCTGCAACGCCGACGAGGGCGACCCGGGCGCGTTCATGGACCGGTCGGTCCTCGAGAGCGACCCGCACGCGGTCCTCGAGGGGATGATCATCGCCGGCTTCGCGATCGGCGCCGACCACGGCTACATCTACGTCCGCGCCGAGTACCCGAAGGCGATCGAGCGGCTGACCATCGCCATCGGGCAGGCCGCCGAGCGCGGCTTCCTCGGGGACCGGATCCTGGGCAGCCCGCACTCGTTCCACGTCAAGCTGAAGGAGGGGGCGGGCGCCTTCGTGTGCGGCGAGGAGACGGCGCTGATGATGTCGATCGAGGGCAAGCGCGGCATGCCGCGCGTCCGCCCGCCGTTCCCCGCCACCAAGGGGCTCTGGGAGAAGCCGACCTCGATCAACAACGTCGAGACCTTCGCCAACGTGCCCTGGATCGTCCTCAACGGCGCGAAGGCGTTCAACACGCTCGGCACCGCGAACAGCAAGGGGACCAAGGTCTTCGCCATGGCGGGCAAGGTCCGGCACGGCGGCCTGGTCGAGGTGCCGATGGGGATCACGATCCGCGAGATCGTGTACGGCATCTGCGGCGGCATCCGCGACGACCGGCAGTTCAAGGCGGTCCAGATGGGCGGCCCCTCGGGCGGGTGCATCCCGGCCGAGCTGCAGGACACCGTGATCGACTACGAGTCGATCAACAAGACGGGCGCCATCATGGGCTCCGGCGGCCTCGTCGTCATGGACGACACGACCTGCATGGTGGACGTCGCCCGGTTCTTCCTCGAGTTCACCCAGCGCGAGTCGTGCGGCAAGTGCACGTTCTGCCGGATCGGCACCAAGCGGATGCTCGAGGTGCTGACGCGCATCACCGAGGGCGAGGGGCGCGACGGCGACATCGAGCTGCTCGAGGAGCTGGCGGCCCGCACCAAGAACTCGTCGCTGTGCGGCCTGGGGCAGACCGCCCCCAACCCGGTGCTGACGACGCTCAAGTACTTCCGGTCGGAGTACGAGGCGCACATCACCAACCGGAAGTGCCCGGCGCACAACTGCCAGAAGCTGCTGACCTACACGATCACCGACGACTGCAGCGGCTGCATGCTCTGCCTGAAGGCGTGCCCGGCCGGCGCGATCACCGGCGAGCGCAAGAAGCGGCACGTGATCGACCAGTCGAAGTGCACCGTGTGCGGCGAGTGCTACAAGGTCTGCAACCTCGGGGCGATCGCGAAGGACTGACACAGGAAGGATTCGGGAGTCAGGAGTCGGGATTCGGTTGGAGACGGGGCCGCCCGACTCCTGAATCCCGGCTCCTGAATCCTGCGAGAGGCACGCAATGGCGCTTGTCAGGCTTGAAATCGACGGAAAGCGGATCATCGCGGACGGCAACCAGACCATCCTCCAGGTGGCGCGTCAGCACGGGATCGACACCATCCCCACGCTGTGCGACGACGTGCAGCTCGAGCCGTTCGCGTCGTGCTTCGTCTGCGTGGTCAAGGTGAAGGGGGCCCGCTCGCTGGTGCCGGCCTGCTCCACGAAGGTCGCCAACGGCATGGCCGTCGAGACCAACTCGGCCGACGTGCGGGGATCGCGCAAGGCGGCGCTCGAGCTGCTGCTCTCGGACCACTACGCCGACTGCGTCGGCCCGTGCCAGATCGCGTGCCCGGCGGGCATCGACATCCAGGGGTACATCGCCCTGGCGGCCATCGGCAAGTACAAGGACGCGATCGCGCTCATCAAGGAGAACAACCCGCTGCCGTCGGTGTGCGGGCGCGTGTGCACCCGCCCCTGCGAGGTGAAGGGCTGCCGCCGGTCCCTCCTCGACGAGGCGGTCGGCATCGACTACATCAAGCGCTACATCAGCGACCTCGACCTGAGCGGGCCCGAGGCCTTCCGCCCGCGCGTGTCGCCGGCGAACGGCCGGAAGGTCGCGGTCGTGGGCGCCGGGCCCGCGGGCCTCTCGGCCGCCTACTACCTGGCCATCAGGGGCTACGCCGTCGAGATCTTCGAGGGGCAGCCCGAGCCGGGCGGCATGCTCCGCTACGGGATCCCCGAGTACCGCCTGCCGAAGGACGTGCTGGACCTCGAGATCGCCCAGATCCTGGGCCTCGGGCCCCAGCTCCGGACCAACACGACGCTCGGCAAGGACTTCACCGTCGCGAGCCTGAAGCAGGACGGCTTCGACGCCATCTTCCTCGGCATCGGCGCGTGGCGCAGCTCGCTGATGCGCGTGCAGAACGAGCAGGCGGCGGGCGTGCTGTCGGGCATCGAGTTCCTCAAGAACTTCGGCCTGCGCAAGAAGATCGACATCCACGGGACCGTGTGCGTCGTCGGCGGCGGCAACACCGCGATCGACTGCGCCCGGACCGCGCTGCGGCTGGGCGTCCAGGAGGTCAGGCTGCTCTACCGCCGGACGCGGACCGAGATGCCGGCCAACGACGCCGAGATCCGCGACGCGATCGAGGAAGGCGTGGCGATGGACTTCCTCGTCGCCCCGACCCGGGTGGTCACGGGGCCCGACGGGCGGCTGACCGGCCTCGAGTGCCAGCGCATGGAGCTCGGCGAGCCGGACGCGTCCGGCCGCCGCAGCCCCAAGCCCGTGCGCGGGTCCGAGTACGTCGTGCCCTGCGACTTCGTGATCTCGGCGATCGGCCAGAGCACGACGGTCAGCGACCTGGTCGACGGGCACGTGCCGGGCTTCCTGCCGACCGGCGAGTCGCTCATCCTGACGCGCTGGCAGACGGTCCAGGTCAACGACAAGACGTTCGAGACGACGGTGGACGGGGTCTTCTCGGGCGGCGACGTCGTCACCGGGGCGGCGACCGCCATCGAGGCGATCGCCGCGGGGCGGAAGGCCGCCTACGCGATCGACGCGTACATCCGCGAGGGCAAGGCCCGGCCCGAGCCCGAGCAGTTCCTCAGCCGCAAGGACGTCTTCGCCAAGGTCGGCCTCGCCGACCTGCGCTCGCAGGAGAAGAAGGAGAAGCGCCACATCCCGATGCTCCCGGTCGGCGAGCGCATCCGGAGCTTCGCCGAGGTCGAGCTGGGGTACTCCGCCGGCGATCTCGCCGAGGAGACGACGCGGTGCCTCGAGTGCGGGTGCACGGCGCTGTTCGACTGCGACCTCCGGCGCTACGCCACCGAGTACGGCGTGGACGTGAAGCACTTCCTCGGCGAGGCGCGGCAGCACGAGCGCGACACGACGCACCCGCTGATCGAGCTGGACCCGAACAAGTGCATCCTCTGCGGCCGCTGCGTGCGGATGTGCACCGAGGTGGTCGGCGTCGCGGCCTTCGGCTTCATCAACCGGGGGTTCGGCACCGTCGTGGCGCCCGCGCTCGGCGGGTCGCTGCTCGAGACCGACTGCGTGTCGTGCGGGCTGTGCGTCGGCACGTGCCCGACCGGCGCCATCGCGCAGAAGCTGCCGCTGGCCAAGCCCGGCCCGTGGGCGACCCAGGCGCACGGCAGCGTCTGCCACTACTGCGGCGTCGGCTGCAGGATCGACTACGACA
>JAJXZZ010000192.1 GCA_021779795.1 Acidobacteriota bacterium
CTGAGCCCGTCCCCTCCCTGGATTTCTTCCTCGATCGGAAGCCAAGGGCGGCGATAATCAGTCTGTGGCCGGGCCCTGGCCCGGCGGTCGAGGCGGACCTGGGATGCTTGCACCATACGGGTTGGCCAATGACATCACCATCTCCCGATAAGCATGTCCCCCCCTCGCCCGGCCTCACCAGCGAGGAAGCTCGCCGGCGGATCGAGCAGTTCGGTCCGAACACCATTCCCGACACGTCGCTGCATCCCCTGCGCAGGGCTGTGGCCAAGTTCTGGGCGCCGGTGCCGTGGATGCTCGAAGCGGCGATCGTGCTCGAGGTGGCGCTCGGCAAGGATGTCGAGGCGGCGATCATCGCGGGTCTCCTGGCCTTCAACGCCGTGCTCGGCTATTTCCAGGAGGGTCGCGCCCAGGCGACGCTTGCCGCGCTGAAGTCGCGGCTCGCGCTGAACGCCTCGGTCCGCCGGGACAATGCCTGGAAGACGATGCCCGCGGCCGAACTGGTCCCGGGCGATCTCGTGAAGCTGTCGCTTGGCGCGGTGGTCGCCGCCGACGTGCGCCTAATCGAAGGCGACGTGCTGCTCGATCAGTCCATGATCACCGGCGAATCCATCCCCATCGAGGCGGGGCCCGGCCTGGACACCTATGCCGGGGCGCTGGTCAGGCGCGGCGAGGCCGTGGCGGAGGTCACGGCGACCGGCGTGCGCACGAAGTTCGGGCGCACCGCCGAGCTGGTCCGCACCGCGCACGTCGTCAGTTCCCAGCAGAAGGCCGTCGTGCGCGTGGTGCGCAACCTGGCGATGTTCAACAGCGTGATCATCGTGTTGATCGTCGGGTATGCCTACGCGCTCGACATGCCGTTCGGCGAGATCGTGCCCCTGGTGCTCACGGCGGTGCTGGCGTCCATCCCGGTCGCGCTGCCAGCCACGTTTACGCTGGCGGCGGCCATCGGCGCGCAGTCCCTGGCGCACAGGGGCGTCCTGCCCACCCGGCTTTCGGCGGTGGATGAAGCGGCGAGCATCGACGTCCTGTGCGCGGACAAGACGGGCACGTTGACGCGCAACGAGCTGAAGGTGACGGCCGTCCGCCCGATGCCCGGCTTCGACGAGGCGCACGTCCTGGGAATGGCCACCCTGGCAAGCTCGGATGGCGGGCAGGATCCCGTTGACGGAGCCATTCGCTCGGCCGCCGCGCAACACCCAGCCTCCGACCTGCCGACACTGAGCGCGTTCGTGCCGTTCGACCCCAACACGAAGATGTCCGAGGCCACGGCTGTCGATTCGAACCACGCCGCGGTGCGCATCGTCAAGGGAGCCGTTGCCGCCGTCGCGGGCCTCACGCCGTCCATGCCGGATGCGCTCGAGGCGGCGAACCAGCTTGCCGAGCAGGGATTCCGGGTTCTGGCCGTCGCCGCGGGGCCACCGGCGGCGCTGGAGCTCGCGGGAATCATCGCGCTCAGCGACCCGCCTCGCACCGATTCCGCGGCGCTCATCACCGAGTTGCGCGCCCTGGGCGTCCGCACCGTGATGGTGACGGGGGACGCGCCGACGACGGCCGCCATCGTGGCGCGCGCGGTGGGCCTCGATGGCGCGGTCTGTCCGCCCGGGCCGATCCCGGCGAGCGTGCGCGCGGAGGATTTTGCGGTCTTCGCCGGCGTTCTTCCAGAGGGGAAGTACAACCTCGTCAAGGCGTTCCAGAAAAGCGGCCACGCCGTCGGCATGTGCGGCGACGGGGCCAACGACGCGCCGGCGCTGCGCCAGGCGCAGATGGGCATTGCCGTCTCGACCGCCACCGACGTCGCCAAGTCGGCCGCCGGCATCGTGCTGACCGAACCGGGCCTGGGCGGCATTGTCGCTTCGGTCAAGGAAGGCCGCGTCGCGTTCCAGCGCATTCTCACCTACGCGCTGAACTCGGTGATCAAGAAGATCGTGCAGGTGCTCTTTCTCGCGGTCGGCCTCGTCATGACAGGGCAGGCGATCCTGACCCCCATGCTGATGGTCATCCTGATGATCACCGGTGATTTCCTGGCGATGTCCCTGACGACCGATAACGTGCGCCAGTCTCCGGCGCCCAACGCCTGGCGGATCGGTCCGTTGACCATCGCGGGCATCGTCATGGGAACCTGTGAACTGATCTTCTGCACCGGCGTCGTGGCCGGCGGCACATTTGGCATGGGCCTCGGGATCGACGCGCTGAGAACCCTGGCGCTGGTCGCGCTCGTGTTCGGCAGCGAGGCGACGCTCTACGCCGTCCGCGAACGCCGGCGCCTGTGGACCTCCCGGCCGGGCCTCTGGGTGGTGGCCTCGTCGGTCTGCGACGTCTTGATCATCGTGACGCTGGCCGGGCGCGGCATCGCCATGACGCCGCTGCCGCTTCCGATGATGGCCTGGACGCTGGCGGCCGCGGTCGCCTTCAGTTTCGTCCTGGACCTGATCAAGGTGCCGGTCTTCAGACGCCTGGAGATTTCGTAGGGCCTGCGGCCGGGACCCGGCGGCTACCTGCCCGGCAGCTTGGGCTTGAGGCCGCGATCGCTCGGCTTCGGACCCAGCCAGACCGAAAACAGCGCGTCCGCAAAGTCCTTGCCCGGAATCGTCATCTCCCGCCTCCGCCGAGCCCCGGCGCCATCGTCCCTCGTCCCTATTCCCTCGTCCCTATTCCCTCGTCCCTATTCCCTCGTCCCTAGTAGAATTGTACGGTTATGACCTCGAACGAGATCCGCGCCTCCTTCCTCGAGTACTTCGCCGGCCGCGGACACCGCGTCGTGCCCAGCTCGCCGCTCGTCCCGGGCAACGACCCGACGCTGCTGTTCACCAACGCCGGGATGAACCAGTTCAAGGACACCTTCCTCGGCCTCGAGGCCCGCGAGTACTCCCGCGCCGCCAGCTCGCAGAAGTGCATGCGCGTCAGCGGCAAGCACAACGACCTCGAGAACGTGGGGCCGTCGCTCCGCCACCACACGTTCTTCGAGATGCTGGGCAATTTCTCGTTCGGGGACTACTTCAAGAAGGACGCGATCGCGTTCGCCTGGGAGCTGCTCACGGCGGTCTGGAAGCTGCCGCCCGAGCGGCTGCACGCCACGGTGTTCAAGGGGGACGCCGCCGTCCCGCGCGACGAGGAGGCGTACGCCCTCTGGCGCGAGTTCCTGCCCGCCACGCAGATCAGCGAGCTGGGCGAGGACAACTTCTGGGCGATGGGCGACACCGGGCCGTGCGGCCGCTGCTCGGAGGTGCACTACTTCCGGGGCAACGACCTGCCCTGCGCCGAGCCGGTCTGCCTGGGCGTCGCCTGCTCGTGCGACCGGTACGTCGAGATCTGGAACAACGTCTTCATGGAGTTCAACCGCCAGCCGGGCGGCGAGCTGAGGCCGCTGCCCGCCCCCTCGATCGACACCGGCATGGGGCTCGAGCGGATCACGGCGGTCCTGCAGGGCGTGCTGTCCAACTACGACACGGATCTGTTCACGCCGCTGCTCGCGGCCATCGGCGGGATGGCGGGGGCGCGCTACGCCGGCTCGATGTCGCCGGCCGACGTGTCGATGCGCGTCGTGGCCGATCACACCCGCGCGGCCGCCTTCCTCATCGCCGACGGCGTCGTCCCGTCCAACGAGTGGCGCGGCTACGTGCTGCGCAAGATCATGCGGCGCGCCATGCGCCACGGCAAGCGCCTCGGGATGACCGAGCCGTTCCTGCACCGGCTGGTGGACGTGCTGGTGCGCGAGATGGGCGGCGCCTACCCCGACCTCGCCCGGCAGCGCGACTACGTCGCCCGGATGATCCTCGCCGAGGAGGAGCGGTTCGAGTCGGTGCTGACGACCGGCCTGCCCCGCCTCGAGGAGGCGCTCGACCAGGCTGCCGGGGCGTCGCGCGTGCTCCCGGGCGGCGAGGCGTTCCGCCTCTACGACACGTTCGGCGTGCCGCTCGACTTCATCGAGGACCTGGCCGCCGAGCGCAAGGTGTCGCTCGACCACGACGGCTTCGAGCAGGCGATGGAGGCGCAGCGCGAAAAGGCCCGCGCCGGCCACGGCTTCGGCACGATCAAGGCCGAGGGCCTGGAGTTCGAGGAGGCGACCGGGTCGCTCCGCGGCGCCGCCGACCGGTTCGACGGCTACACGGCGACGCACGTCGAGGGGATCCCGGTCCTCGCCGCGATCGACGAGGAGGGGCACCGCCTCGAGGCCCTGACCGAGGGGCAGGTGGGCTACCTCGCGCTCGAGCGGACCCCCTTCTACATCGAGTCGGGCGGGCAGGTGTCGGACACCGGCCGCATCACGTCGCCGGCCGGGCAGGCGGCGGTCGAGGGGCTCGTGCGGGCCGGCGCGGACAAGCCGCGCCTGCACCGCGTCCGCGTGACGCGGGGCGTCATCAGGGAGGGCGACCGGGTGACGGCCGCCGTGGACGAGGACGCGAGGGACGCCACCCGCCGCAACCACACCGCCACGCACCTGCTCCACGCCGCGCTGCGCCAGGTGCTCGGCACGCACGTCAAGCAGGCCGGGTCGCTCGTCTCGCCCGACCGGCTGCGGTTCGACGTCGTGCACTTCGCGCCGATCGCGCAGGCCGAGATCGAGCAGGTCGAGCAGATCGTCAACGCGCAGGTCTGCCGGAACCAGCCGGTGGTGACCGAGGTCCGATCCACCGACGAGGCGATTGCCGCCGGCGCCATGGCGCTGTTCGGCGAGAAGTACGGCAGCTCGGTGCGCGTGGTCTCGGTGGCCGGCTTCAGCATGGAGCTGTGCGGCGGGACGCACGTCCACGCCACGGGCGACATCGGCCTGTTCGCGATCGTCCAGGAGAGCGGCGTGGCCGCCGGCGTGCGCCGCATCGAGGCCGTCACCGGCCTGAACGCCCTGCGCCTGCACCAGGAGCAGCGGCGATCGCTCGGCTCGCTGCTCGACGCGCTCAAGGCGCCGGCCGACCAGGCCGTGGCGGCCGTCGAGCGGCTGCAGGCCGACGCCAGGCGGCTCACGCGCGAGAACAGCGACCTGAAGCTCAAGGTGGCGATGGGCGGCGGCGCGCCCGAGGGCGCGGGCGACGAGAGCGTGGACGCCGGCGGCGTCCGGCTCGTCACGCGGCGCGTCGCCGGCCTCGACAAGAACGGCCTGGGGCAGATGGCCGACGCCCTCAAGAACAAGCTCCAGAGCGGCGTCGTCGTCCTCGCCTCCGAGAACGACGGGCGGGTGTCGATCGTCGTGTCGGTGACGAAGGACCTGACGCCGGGCGTCCACGCCGGCAACATCGTGAAGAAGATCGCGCCGCTCGTGGGCGGCGGCGGCGGCGGCCGGCCCGATTTCGCCGAGGCCGGAGGCAGGAACCCGGACGGCATCGACCAGATGCTGCAGGAGGCCCGCGGCGTCGTGGCCGCGATGGCGGCGAAGAAATAGGCGAAGGCCCGCCGGCCCGAGGACGCTAAAGCGGCGGGCCGATTCGGCCGATACACCGAATCGTGAGTGTCCTCGCCCGCCGCGCGTGTCTCGTCCTGGCGGTCCTGGCGTGCGCGCCAGCCGCGCACGCCCAGATCTACAGCTGGCGCGACGCCACCGGGGCGCTCGTCCTGTCGGACCAGGCGCCGGCGTCGAACGTCGCCGGCGTCAGGAAGTTCAGGGTGCCCCGCTCGACCGGGGGCGTGCTCACGACCAGGCCGACCTCGTCCTCCTACAACGGCGACTACGACAAGCTCATCACCAAGCGCGCCGCGGAGCAGGGCGTCCGCCCCGACCTCGTTCGCGCCGTCGTCCAGGTGGAGTCGGGCTACAACCCGCGGGCGGTGTCGTCGAAGGGAGCGCTGGGCCTGATGCAGCTGATGCCCGAGACGGCGGCGGAGCTGGGCGTCTCCTCCCCGCTCGACCCCGACCAGAACATCCGCGGCGGGACGGCGTACCTGCGCCAGCTGCTCGATCGCTTCAGCGGCAACGAGGAACTGGCGCTGGCCGCCTACAACGCCGGGCCGACGGCCGTGGACCACTACGGCCACCAGGTGCCGCCGTACCCCGAGACGCAGGACTACGTGCGCAAGGTCCGCAACCAGACCCCGGTGCAGGCCGCGCCCAAGCCGGCCGGACAGGCTGCCCAGGCCGCTCCCCCGCCGCCGCCCCTCCACAGGATCTGCTACAAGACCGTCGAGACGATCGACGGCCGCCAGGTCGTGCGCTACTCCGACACGCCGCCGGCGTCGGGGCCGTACGAGGTCATCAGGTAGGCTCGGGGCTCGAGTCCAACGCTGTGCCGTTTCGCCCCTGTTGGCGTCTAATCAGTCACCTGCGGCCCGAACTCTCCCCCCGCGGAGGCCTCGTGCGCCCGACGCGCCTGATCCCCCTGGGACTTGCCGCCGCTCTCGGCGTCACCGCCCTCCTGCTGCAACCGGCCACGGCCCTGGCGCGGCCGGCCACGCGGCACCCGTTCTACTGGGCGGGGGCCATGGTCATCGACAGGTAGGGCCGGAACCGTCGGTCGGCGCGTGCCCGCCGAAGCTCGACGCGCGAACGCGGGTCGCAAGC
>JAJXZZ010000193.1 GCA_021779795.1 Acidobacteriota bacterium
GGGCAGCGAGGCCGGGCTCCCGGTTTCGATTCTGAAGTCGCTCGCGGCGCCCGACGCCTCGGCCGCCGAGGACGGCGAGGCGTGGCGCGAGCGGATCGCGACGACGGTCACGAGCCTGCTGGGCCTCGTCGGCATCGAGGCCGACCCGGTGCAGAGCCGCGACCACATCCTGCTCTCGACGCTCGTGGACGCGGCGTGGCGCGCCGGGAAGGACATCGACCTGCCGGGGCTGATCCAGCAGGTGCAGGCGCCGCCGATGGCGCGCGTCGGGGTGTTCGACCTCGAGTCGTTCTACCCCGCGAAGGAGCGGTTCGGCCTGGCAATGGCGCTCAACAACCTGGTCGCCTCGCCGGGCTTCGGATCGTGGATGGAGGGGGAGCCGATCGACATCGCCCGCCTGCTCCACACCGAGGCCGGCAAGCCGCGCGTCGCCATCTTCTCGATCGCGCACCTCGGCGACGCCGAGCGGATGTTCTTCGTGTCGCTGCTGCTCAACCAGGTGGTCGGCTGGATGCGGGCGCAGGGGGGCACGACGAGCCTGCGGGCCGTGCTCTACATGGACGAGATCGCCGGCTACTTCCCGCCGGTCGCCACCCCGCCGTCGAAGGCGCCGCTGCTGACGCTGCTCAAGCAGGGGCGGGCGTTCGGCCTCGGCGTCGTGCTGGCCACGCAGAACCCGGTGGACCTCGACTACAAGGGGCTGTCGAACGCGGGCACCTGGTTCCTCGGCCGGCTGCAGACCGAGCGCGACAAGGCGCGGGTGATCGAGGGGCTCGAGGGGGCGGCGGCCGCGGCGGGCGGCGCGTTCGACCGGGCGAAGATGGACCAGACGCTGGCCGCGCTCGGCAACCGCGTCTTCCTGATGAACAACGTCCACGAGGACCAGCCGGTCGTGTTCGAAACGCGCTGGGCGCTCTCCTACCTGCGCGGCCCGCTGGGGCGGCCGGAAATCAAGCGCCTCATGGACGCGTACAAGTCGGAGCGAACGGGTCAGCCGGGGACCACGGCGGGTCGGCCGGAGCCCGCGGCGAGCCGGTCGGAGGCGATGGCGGGTCAGCCGGCGGTGGCGCCGCCCCAGCCCGCGGCCGCGCCCGCGCCGGTGCTGCCGCCGGGGATCGATCAGTACTTCCTGCCCGTGCGCGGCCCGGCCCCGGCCGGGTCGCGGCTGGTCTACGCGCCGATGCTCATGGGCGCGGCGCAGGTGCGCTTTGCCGACGCGAAGGCCAAGGTTGACGAGGTCCGGCCCGTGTCGGTGCTGACGCCGCTCACCGACGGCCCGGTGGTCGTGGACTGGACGGCCGCCACCGACGCCGGCTTCGCGCCGTCCGACCTCGAGCGCGACGCGGCGGAGGGCGCGCGGTACGATCCGCTGCCGGCGCCGGCGTCGAAGGCGAAGAGCTACGACGCCTGGAAGCGATCGTTCTCGACCTGGACCTACGGGTCGCAGAAGCTCGAACTGCTGCGCTCGGCCGACCCGCCGCTGGTCTCGCGGCCGGGCGAGACCGAGGGGCAGTTCCGCGTGCGGCTCCAGCAGGCGGCGCGCGAATCGCGCGACCAGGCGGTGGAGCGGCTGCGGCAGCAGTATGCCCCGAAGCTGGCGTCGCTGCAGGAGCGGCTCAGACGGGCGCAGGCAGCCCAGGAGCGCGAGGCCGCGCAGGCGACGGCGGCGAAGATGCAGACGGCCATCTCGTTCGGCGCCACGCTGCTCGGCGCCTTCATGGGGCGCAAGTCGGTCAGCATGTCCACGATCGGCCGGGCGACGACGGCCGCGCGCGGCGTCGGGCGGACGATGAAGGAATCCCAGGACGTGCAGCGGGCCGGAGAGACGGTGGCGGCCGTGCAGGAGCAGATCGACGCCCTCGACGCCGAAGTCCGGGAGCAGACCGCGGCGCTGGAAACGGCGATGGGCAGCGGGCCGCTCGAGACGCTGGTGGTCGCCCCGAAGAAGACCGGGATCGACGTGCAGCTGGTGGCACTGGCGTGGGCACCGTTCTGGCAGTCGGCGTCGGGCGGGCGCACGCAGGCCACGTAAAAGGCTCAAGGCTCAGGGCTCAAGGCGGAGGGCTCAGGGCCTGCCCGCCGTAGCCGGTGGCGAAGGCGGGGCTGAGGGCGCGAACGCCGTCGCCGAGCGGCTCGGGGCCGAGGCGATCGCCACGCTCGCCAGCTCGCCAGCTCGCAAGATCGCCAGATCGCACGATCGCACGATCGCCCGATCGCACGATCGCCCGATCCCCAGATCGCAAGATCGCCCGATCCCCAGATCGCCAGATCGCACGATCGCAAGATCCCTCGGTTCCCCTGTCCCGCTCCGCCCCTACCCTGCCTGTGTCTCGACCTTCGGGGCGCTGCCGTCGGCCCGGCGCAGTTTCGGATCGCGATCGATCTCCTCGACCACGGCCCGGGTGACGCTGTCCTCGGTCTCCTCGGCCCGGCTGAACTCCACCGGGTAGCGGATCGTCACCTGCAGCCCGCCCTCCACTGGCCGCACGCGGCTTTCCGGGCGCGGCACCGGCGCGTGCACGTTCATCGACGACAGCGCCGTCTTGTGCTGCCGCTCGACCGCGTCCTGGTATTCGGCGTAGACCCGCTCGACGGCCGACAGCACGCGCCCCTCCACCGCGTGGTAATCCGCCGCCTCGCCGAGCGTCACGGTCATCGTCCGCCAGCCGTACTCGACGCCGGGCAGCTGCTTGAACACGGCCGACGGCTGGAAGAAGACCGCGTTGGGGAACACGACGATGCGGCCCGTGGGACGGGTGAGGTCGGCGCCGCCGAGTTCCATCAGGTACAGCCGGAAGAGGCCGATGTCCACCACCTCGCCCGTCACGCCGCCGATCGTGACGCGGTCGCCGATCCGGACGCCCCAGCGTCCGACGAGAAAGAAGTAGGCGACGACCGACAGCAGGACGCTCTGCAGGGCCACGGCCAGGCCGGCCGCGGAGATGCCGGCGACGGTGGCGAGCGACCCGAACTCGGTGACGAAGCTGAGGACGACGAACAGCGCGACCAGGCAGCCGACGACGACGCGGCGCAGCAGCAGGACCTGGCGCCGCCGCCGCATGTCCTGGACGTAGCGCAGCGTGGCGCGGCGCCACAGCTCGGACAGCGCGAAGATCACGGCGATGACGGCCAGCAGCATGCCGAGCCGGACGAGCAGGTAGCGCAGGGCGGCCCGGTAGTCGCTCTCGAGCGCGTGCCGCCACTCGACCAGTTGCGCGCGGCTCGCCGCAATCTGCGCGATCTGCTCGCCCAGCGGCGCCGAGGCCCCGGTGAGCTGCTTGAAGCGGGCCGTCAGGTCGTCGAGGGCCTGCTTCTGGACGGCGAGCACGTCGGCGTCGGCCGTGTCGGCCGCGCTGGCGACGGCGTCTTCCTGGGCCGTGACGTCCTGGACCGCCTTTCGCATCGGCGTCCGGATCGCCTGGTTGGCCTGGCGCAGCGCGTCGGTCTCCCGCACCAGGCGGTCGAGGTCGCCCATCGCCCTCGAGAGCGACAGGATCCTCGTCGTCAGGCTCACGATCCCGGCCGATTCCGGGTGGAAGTCCCGGATCTCGGGAGCGGTGCCGGCGGCGGCCGCGGCCGCGCCCTTCCGCGGCCTGGCCGCCTCGGGCACCGTGCGCTCCAGGTCGGTGAGCCTCGCCGAGAGCCCTTCCTCGCCGGGCGCGCTGAAGAACCCGACGAGGTTTCTGAGGGCGTCTCGGCGGGCCAGGGCGAAGTTCAGCTCGCTCGCCAGCTCGCCGCGCTGCGCCTCGAGCAGCGGCAGGTCCGCGGCGGGGGCGCTCTGCCGGCGGCGCGCGACCTCGTCGAGCTCGGCCTGCACGTCGGCGACCCGCTGCTGGGCGACACTGGCAGCGCGGGCCAGGTTGCGGCTGCGCGGATCCGGCGGCCCCACCATGGCGCCCGGCGCGGCCTCCGGGATGGCGGCCTGCGCGCGGGCGAAGTCGAAGGCGAGGCGGAGCGCCTCGGTCGTGCTGCGCCTCAGGGCATCGGCAATCGGCACGTCTCGCGAGGCGGTCGGCGCCTGGATGGCCGCGCCGACGTCCCGGTACCAGGTCACCACCTGGTTGAGGTAGGCCATGATCTCCTTGTCGCCCACGGGCCGCTGGGCCCGCAGCGCCGGCTCGGCGCCGACGAGCAACGCGAGGGAGACGGACGCGGCGACGGCGAGGTTGGTGTGTCGCATGCGATCCCCATTGTAGGACCGGTGCCCGGCAGCTGGTAGCGGATCGCGCTGGGAGGACGGGAGGCGCTGCAGCTGGCAGCGGATCACGGACGGCGGACGGGAGGCGGCGGATCGGGGAGCGGATCACGGGGCCACCGAGGCCGGGCCTCCAGGCCCGCCGAGGCTGCGAGTGGGTCACGCCTCGCCGTTGATCGAAACCGACGCGCTTGGTATACTGAGTGTCCCGCAAGACCTGCCGGCGCGCGTGTGGCGGCAGTGGCGTTCTGGAGTGGGCCGCTAGCTCAATTGGCAGAGCAGCAGACTCTTAATCTGCGGGTTGTAGGTTCGATTCCTACGCGGCTCACCATCCTCCGCAAGCTCGCCCCGGAACACACGCTCGCTTGCCTGCAGGCTCACGACTCACGGCTCAAGGCTCACGACTCACGGCCGATGACACACGGGCCGCGGGTGTCACGCCGCCAGTCCGCCGTCGCAAGGCGAGGAGGCCGAACCAACCACAGCCTTGCGCGGAAGGGCCCGGCTCACCGGCCTTCGCAGGCGTCCGCTATCGCGGCCGGAACGTCAGGATCCTCGGGCGCAGCAGCTGGCTCGTGTCCGGCCCGCGTTCGGTCCCCGGGGCGATGTAGTCGCGAATCCCCAGCCAGCACATGCCGAACAGGGCCGGGTCCCCGATGGCGGTCGTGTCGCCTGGCTTCGGCACCATGTCCTCGGTGATCTCGGTGCAGGCCGGCCACGGCCCCGACGGCAGCAGCGACGCGACCGCGCCGCAGTCGCGGGCGAAGAAGTGCACGAAGAACTTGTCGGCGTGCTCCACGGCGCTGGAGTAGCCCTCCGCCGATCCTTTGAGCTGGACGTCCACGAGCCCCGCTGGGGCGAGGTAGGTCGAGGCGTCGTTGATCGACAGGCCGACGTAGGCGGCGTTGCCGGTCTCGGTGGCCAGCGTGGCCACCACGGCGTAAACCTGCCCCGAGTCGAGCTGGAGAGGCCTCGTGCCGAAGAGGCCCGCGTCGGGCTGGTCGCCGCACCACATGTTGACCTTGCGGCAGTAGGGCCCGCTCCACCCGAAATCCTGCACCAGGTCCGCGAAGAAGGACGAGGCAGGCGGCGCCTCGGCGCAGTCGCCGCTCGAATAGCCGGAGCCCATGCGGTCGCACACCGCGTCAACGAGGTTCCCCATGTCGCCCGCCAGCCAGGCTTCACTGCGCGCGGTCCGCTCGCCGTAGGTCAGCAGGTCGTACCGCTCCACCGGGCCCAGCGAGGGCGTAGCGCGCAGCCGCAGGATTTTGAGCGGAGGGTTGGTCCCCTCCACGCTCGTCCACCACGCCTGTCCCTCCGCGGGATCGTCCGGCAGGGCGTACTTGAAGAAGGTGCAGAACTCGATCGCGTTCTCGCCCATCCCCAGCGGCTCGATCGGGCCCATGTCGTCCCGGCGCGGAATCTGCTCGGTGAAGATGTCACCGTCCGCAATCCCCTGGGCCCGCAGGACCGCCCGCACCGCCCGGTCCGTACCGGCACTGGGAGTGATGATGAAGTACCGGTCCTTCCCGAACGGGTCGCCGGACTGGCGCCGCATGACCTGGTCGTTGACCGCGTCCCCCAGGGTCGAGAAACTCCAGACCCGCCCCGACTTGGGATCGTTGGGAGGGACCGTGCTGAACACGTAGCGCATCGGGGCGTGGTTCGGCGTGCGCGCCCACAGGTCGAAATCCTTGGCCTTCCAGCGACCGTGCTGGGTCCAGAGGTAGGTCACGACGCTCATGTACTTTCCTGGCGGCGGCATCCGGCCGTAGATCACGACCGCGTCCCGCGCGTCGAGCCGGTAGGTCGGCATGTAGCCGGCCCGCACCGGGCCGAACGTGTTCACCGGCGTCGGGCCGACAGCCTCGTCCGGCCACGCCTGAACCGCCGGGATGACATACGGCGACACGGGGTTGTTGCCGAAACAGCTCTGCAGGGCTGGATAGGTGTAGTCCTTGCAAGCGTTCTGGTACACGAGCGGGTAGCCCGCGTTGACCTGGAAACCGCTCGCCGCAAGGGCAGCGGCCAGCGTCTCTTCCCCAAGGGCGACCGGCTGCGGCTCCGCCCTCGCCCCATCCACCCGCGCGTCCGCCGTGACCAGCGATGCAGCCAACAGCCCCGTTACGAGCAGCAGGCCGCCGGATGACCGCAGCCTGACCGTTGGCACTCTCATGTCTCCTTCTCCCCGCCGCTGCAGAACGACGTGTCCGCGCCGGCGCGCCTCGCCCGCAGGTGGCCCCGCTCACTGGCGCGGAGAGAACTTGATCAC
>JAJXZZ010000194.1 GCA_021779795.1 Acidobacteriota bacterium
TCTAGAGCGCGTGGAACGCCATGATTCGAACTCTCCTGGTCGGAAGCCCCCCGCCGCGCGCCAGCCCCTTCGCTCGCGGCTTCGCGCGGCCGGTGCCCGCCCGGCGCCCTCCGCGGCGCTGCCGGACGGCCGGCACCTCGCGGGGCGCCAGATTGTCATGCTGCCACGAACCGCGCGCCGCCGCAAATGGGCTCGGCGCGATGGCGTGAGGAGGATCACCGTCTTGCGGCCGGTCGGCGAGTCCCGGAACCTGCGCGTGGCGGCGAGAATCGAAGACTCGGTGGCCAGCAGGTGACCATGAAGACCATCTGGCCGTCTGTTTGTCAGTGACAGCTTCACTCTTCGCGAATCGCCACGAGCGGGTCCACGCGGCCGGCCTGGCGCGCCGGGAGGTAGAGGGCCAGAACCGCCACGGCGGCGATCACGGCGGGGGCGCCGAACAGGACCAGCGGATCGGTCGGCGCCACCCCGACCAGGAGGCGGCGCATGACGCGGGCGAGCGCGTGAACCTCGCGGCGGATGGCGGCCAGCGTGTCGGCGTGGCCCGCCCGTCCGCGCGCCACCAGCGTCAGCGCCTCGGCCGGGGCCTGCTTCAGCGGGCGCAGCAGGAGCGGTTGCGGTGATTCGGTCAGCGTGCGGGACTTGCCGTCTGCCACCGTGCCCACGACGGTGAGCCACTCGGAGGCGTCGGCGGCGGGCCGGACCTGGCGGCCGATCGGGTCCCGCCCGGGCCACGCGCGACGCGCGAACGCCTCGTTGACGATGGCCACGGGCAGTGCCCGGGCCGTGTCGGCCCCGGTGAAGGAGCGGCCCTGGCGCAGTCGAAGGCCGGCGCGTCGATCGCCCCGGGGCTGATCACGTTGACCAGCGAGCTGAACGACGCGGCCGCGGCGGGCTCGCTGCCTTCTCCGCGGATGACGAACCCCGCTTCGTCGAACGAGAACCCCAGCGGGACCCAGCCCACGACGGCGGCGCTGGCGACCGAGGGCGCCCGGCCGATTCGTTCGAGCAGCCTGTCGTAGAACGCCGTGCTCCGGGCGGCGTCATAACGAAGGAGCGCCGGGCTGAAGCTGACGAGCGTGCGCCCTTCGAGCGCGAGGCCCGGCGCGATCGCCCGGGTTCCCGCGATGCTGCGCCAGAAGAGCCCGGCCGCCACCAGCAGGACGAGCGAACAGGCCACTTGCGCCACCAGGAGCACGCGCGTCGCCGTCCAGCGCCGCCGGCGCGTTCCCGCGCCGAGGCCGCCGCCTTTGAGCGCCGCGGTCACACCCGGGCGCGACGCGGCCAGGGCCGGCGCGAGACCGAACGCCAGCGCGGCCGCCAGCGCCAGCGCGAGGGCGAACCCGAACGCCCTCCAGTCAACCGACACGTCGAAGGCGAGCGGGAGGTCCACCGGCAGCCGGACCGACGACACGAGGCGCGAGGCCGCCCCGGCCAGCAGCAGCCCAAGCCCTCCGCCGGCCGCCGACAGCATCAACGCCTCCGTGGCGAACTGTCGCAGCAGGTGACCGCGCGTGGCGCCCAGCGCGAGGCGCACGGCCGTGTCCTTGCTGAGGGCCACGTTTCGCGCCAACAGCAGGTTGGCCAGGTTCGCGCACGCGACCAGGAGCACCAGCCCCCCCAGGCCAAGGAACAGCCGCGCCACCATGTTGACGGCCCGCGAACTGTACACCTCCGGGCGCGTGTCCAACTCCCGGAACAGCCTCACCGTCCAGCCCTTGTTCGAGTGCGGAAAAGCTTCTGCCTGCGCCTTCGCCACGATGTCGAAGGCCTTCTGCGCCCGCTCGAGGCCGGCACCCGGCCCGAGGCGCGCCAGCAGGCCGAGCGAGCGGTCGGCGCGATCGTCGAACAGGCCGGCCCCGCCCGCCTCGACGAGCGGAAGCGCGCCGAGCGGCATCCAGAACTCGGGAGCGAAGATCGGCGACGGATAGGTCCCGTTGAACTCACGGGGCGCCACGCCCACCACGGTGAATGCCGCCCCGCTCAGCCACACGGTCCGGCCGATGACGCCGGGGGCGGCATCGAATCACCGCTCCCACAACCGATGGCTCAAGACCACCTCCGGAGCCGCGCCCGACCGGTCCGTGCCACGGCGGGACAAGAAGCGCCCCAGGCCGGGCTTCAGGCCGAGCAGGTCGAAGTAGCCGGCGCCGACCGCCTCGCCGAACACCCGCACGGCGGCCGCGCCCGGCAGGCGGAGGGAGGCCTGGACGCCCCTCGTCGCCACGACGCCCTCGAGGACGCCGGTGATGCCCGCATTAGGCCCTGTATTCGGGGTACGAAAAGTTGCCGTAGAGGCGTCCCTGGATCGGCCCCCTGGCGAACGCCCTGACGATGGCCGCGGGCTCCCGAACCGGCAGCGGCTTCCACAGCAGCGTGTCGAAGATGCCGAAGAGCGCGGCATTGGCCCCGATCCCCAGCCCCAGGCAGGCGACGGCGGTGAGGGTGAAACTCGAATGGGCGCGCAGCGACCGCAACGCTTGCCGGAAGTGCTGAACCATCGCGGCCTCCCTTCACTGCTACGGAGAGGGACGCGAGTCCACGCCGAATTGTTCCTGCCGGGCAGCGCGAGGCCTGCCGACGGGGGCTGACGCCCGCGCTCGCGAGCGGGGCGGCCCCCTACTCGTACCAGTCCCGGCGGGTGAGCGGCAGGCGCGCGTCGCCGCCCGCCTCCGGCTTCGACAGCAGCGCCTGGTAGACGGCCAGGCGCCCGCGCGCGAACCCGTGCGCCGACCCCGCCATGTACAGCCGCCAGACGCGGTAGGTGGATTCGTCCACGAACGCGAGGGCGGCCTCGTGGCTGGCCTCGAGCCTCCGCACCCAGTGGCGCAGCGTGATCGCGTAGTGATCCCGCAGGTTCTCGACGTCGCGCACCTCGAGGCCGGCGGCCTCGGCCGCCCGCAGCACCGCGGGCACCGGCGGGATCTCGCCATCCGGGAACACGTAGGCGTCCACGAAGGACGCGCCGAAACGGTGGCGGGGAGAGGCCCCTTCGCCGATCGCGTGGTTCAGGAAGACGCCGCCCGGCTTCAGGTGGCGGCTCGCCGTCCGGAAGTAGTCCGCCAGCCGCTCCGCGCCCACGTGCTCGGACATGCCGACGCTGACGATCGCGTCGTAGGTGTCGGACTCGGGGAGCGAGCGGTAGTCCCGCACCTCGAAGACGGCGCGGCCGTCGAGGCCGGCCTCGCGGGCCCGCGCGGCGGCGAGGTCCGCCTGGGGCCGGCTCAGCGTGATCCCGGTGACCGTCGCGCCCCACTCGCCCGCCGCGTGGATCGCGAAGCCTCCCCAGCCGCAGCCGATGTCGAGCACGCGCTGTCCCGGCTGCAGCCTGAGCTTGCGGCACAGCAGGTCGAGCTTGGCCGCCTGGGCGGTGTCGAGGTCGTCCTCGGGCGCCTCGAAGTAGGCGCACGAGTAGACGAGGCGGCGGTCGAGCCACAGGCCGAAGAACTCGTTCGACACGTCGTAGTGGAACGTCACGGCCCGCCGGTCCCGGTCCACCGAGTGCCGCCGCCCGTCGTCGCCGGCGAAAGCCCGGCCGCCGTCCCGCCCGCGCGGGGCCGGCAGGCGGTGCAGCCTCAGCAGGCTCGTGAGCGCCGCCCGCCAGTTCGGCGTGTGGCGCGCGTCGAGGGCATCGGCCACCTCGAAGGCGGCCTCGATGTCGCCGACGATGTCGAAGTCGTCGCGCAGGTAGGCTTCGGCCAGCCCTCGCTCGGATTGGGGCGCGAACATGGCCCGCAACGCTCCCGGATGGCGCAGGACGATGGTGGCCGGCCGGGGCCGCTCGTCCGGCCAGGCCGTGCCCTCCCAGAAGCGGAGGGAGACGCGCTCGAGCGGCGCGTCCGCGAACAAGTCGTCCAGGAACCGAATGCCGGCCTCGACGTCTGGCAGGCGGGCGGTGGTCATGGTGCCCTCCGTGGACGTGGATCCCTACTTTCGCGCGCCGCCCTCCGGGCCGTAAAGCGCGCCCGCGTCCGGCCGCGCGTCGGTGACGCCGCCGGACGGCGACGTCACCCGGTGACAGGTGTCGCCAAGCGGGCAGCCCGAGCAGCCGGCGCCGCAGGAGGGCGGCGGCGCCGCGAGGAGGCCGCGGCGGTGCAGGTCGGCCAGCATGGCGTCCACCATCTCGGGGCTCACGTCGAGGTCGGCGGCCAGTTCGGTCACCGTGTGCAGGCGGCCTTCGTCGAGCAGCGCGAGCAGTCGTGTCAGCATCACACCCTCGACGCGACCTGGTAGACGAGGGTGCCGACCGAGAGGGAGAGGACGAGCAGCAGGCCCACGCTCGCCAGCGCCCAGCGCCACCCCGCCTCCTGCCTGGTCACCGCGACCGTCGCCACGCACGGGACGAAGAGCATCTGCACGACGAGGAACCCCAGCGCGGCCGCGGGCGTCAGGGCGGCGGCCACCTGGTGCGCCAGGCCGGGGCCGCCGGCGCCGGTCGCGAAGAGCACGCCGAGCGTCGCGATCGTGTTCTCCTTGGCGACGAAGCTCGTGAGGAGCGCCGCGATGAACCGCCAGTCGCCGATCCCGAACCAGGCGCCGATCGGCGCGAGCGCCCGACCGACCGCGGCCAGGACGCTGTGCTGCATCCCGGGCCCCGGCCACTGGCTCAGGATCCAGACGCCGGCGGAGACGACGACGATGACCGTGGTCGCCTTCCGCAGGAACGCGGCCAGGTTGTGCCAGACGGCCAGCGCGATCGTGCGCGCGTTGGGCGCGTGGTAGAGCGGCATCTCCATGATGAACGCCGTCTTCGCCCCCCGGAACGCGAACCGGTTCAGCGCGACGCCGAGCGCCACCACGACGGCCATGTTGAGCGCCACCAGCCCCACCATGACCCAGGTTGCCCGCGGCCCGAAGAACGCCGGCGCCAGGAAGGTGATCACGGCGAGCCGGGCGGTGCACGGCACCAGCGGCGCCAGCAGCAGCGTCAGCAGGCGCGCGCGGCGGTCCTCGATGATGCGCGTCCCCAGCACCGCCGGGATGTTGCAGCCGAAGCCGAGGAACAGCGGCAGCGACGACTTGCCGTGCAGGCCGAGCCGGTGCATGAACCGGTCCATCACGTACGCCATGCGCGCCAGGTAGCCGACGTCCTCGAGCAGGGCCATCATCACGAAGAAGAAGACCAGGATCGGCAGGAACGAGAACACCATCCCGGCCCCGCCGATCACGCCGTCGGCGACGAAGCCCGCCACCCAGGCCGGCGCGCCCGCCAGCGCGCCGTGCGCCGCGTCGCCGAGCGACTCGACCGCCCGGCCGAGGATGGACACCAGCGGGGCCGCCAGCGTGTAGGTCAGCCAGAACACCGCCGTCAGCACGACGCCGAGCAGCCCCAGCCCCCACAGCGGGTGCGTCGCCACCCGGTCGATCCGGTCGGTGACGGTCACCGCCCCGGCGCGCGGGCGCACGACCGCCGCGCGCACCATGCGCGCGATCCACTCGTAGCGCCCCCCGGCGATGTCGAGGTAGGCGTCCTCGTGCTCGCCGAGCAGCGGCTGGATCCGGCTCCAGGCCTCGGGAGCCTGCTCGCGCACGAGGGCGGCGATCTCCACGTCCCCCTCGAGCAGCTTGAGCGCCGCCCAGTCCACCGGGTAAGGGGGCGGGAGCGATCCCCGCAGGTGCGCCGCCACCGCCTCGAGGACCGGGCCGTGGGCCGGCCGGATCCCCGGGCGGCTCGGCGCGAACGACGCGGGGTCAGCGGCCGCGCGCACCGCCGTCTCGACCAGTTCGGCCAGCCCCTGGTTGCGCGCCGCGACGAGCGGCACGACCGGCACGCGGAGGGCGGCCTGCAGCACGTCGGGCTCGACGCGGACGCCGTGGCTGGCCGCGACGTCCATCATGTTGAGCCCGATCACGAGCGGGGTGGGCAGGGCGAGCAGCTCGGCGACGAGGTAGAGGTTGCGCTCGAGCGACGCCGCGTTGACGATGACCACGACGACGTCCGGGCGCTCGCGCAGGATGTAGTCGCGCGCGACCCGCTCTTCCTCCGAGTTCGCCGTGAGGCCGTAGGTGCCGGGGAGGTCGACGAGGCGGACGGCCGTGCCGGCGTGCGACAGCTCGCCGGTCTTCTGCTCGACGGTCTTGCCGGGCCAGTTGCCGACGTGCTGGGTGAGGCCGGTGAGCCGGTTGAAGATCGTGGACTTGCCGACGTTCGGCTGGCCCGCGAGCGCGATGGTCACCGCCCTGGTCGCCGCCTCGATCACGCCTCGGCCTCGCGCGGCTCGACCAGCACGCGGATGGCCTGGCCCTGGCCGATCGCCACCCTGGTGTGCAGCACGGCCACCGTCAGGGGGCCGCGGCCGTAGTTCTGCATCATCTCGACGACGGCGCCCGGCGTCAGGCCGAGCCCCGCCAGCCTCGCCGCCAGCCGCCGCCCGCCGTGCAGTTCCCGCACCACGCCGTACTCGCCCGACTTCAGTTCGCTGAGCGGCTTCAGCATCAGACCGCTCCCTCCCGTCGCAACGCGCG
>JAJXZZ010000195.1 GCA_021779795.1 Acidobacteriota bacterium
AACACGAAGGTGTTTCCGGCGCAGCAGCCGGCGGTCGATCTCGTCGAAGCCGTGCTCGTCCACCTCGAGCAGCTTCAGGCCGGCCACGGCCGCGTCGAGCGTGATCTCGCCGTCGCCGCGCACCTGGGCGTAATCGCGCACGCGGCGCAGCAGGCGATTGGCCACGCGGGGCGTGCCGCGCGACCGCCGCGCGAGCTCGGCCGCGGCGCGCGGCTCGATGCCGACGCCGAGCAGGCCGGCCGACCGCCGCACGATCTCCTGCAGATCGGCGTCGGCGTAGAAATCGAGGCGGTGGACGATCCCGAAACGGCTCCGGAGCGGCGAGGTGAGCAGCCCGGCGCGCGTCGTCGATCCGATGAGCGTGAACCGCGGGACCGGCACCTTGATCGAGCGCGCGCTCGGCCCCTGGCCGATCATGATGTCGAGCTGGTAGTCCTCCATCGCGGGATAGAGGATCTCCTCGATCGTCGGCGACATCCGGTGGATCTCGTCGATGAAGAGGACCTCGCGCTCCTTGAGGGTGCTCAGCATCGCGGCCAGGTCGCCCGGCTTCTCGAGCACCGGGCCCGAGGTCGAGCGGACCGGGACGCCCAGCTCGTTGCCGATCACGTAGGCCAGCGTCGTCTTGCCGAGGCCCGGCGGGCCGTAGAGCAGCACGTGGTCGAGGGCCTCGCCGCGCTGCCTGGCGGCGGTAATCGACACCACGAGGTTCTCGCGGACGCGCTCCTGCCCGATGTAGGCGTCGAGCGTGCGGGGCCGGAGACCGGCCTCGAACTGCGCGTCCTCGTCCACGCGTGACGGAGTGATGACTCGGTCTTCGCTCATTTCAGACTGACGGCGGTCGGCGGTCGGCCGACGGCCTGTCACACTGCCTACCGCCGACAGCCGACCGCCGACCGCCGACCGCCGACAGCCGACCGCCGACCGCTATCCCATCCGCCTCAGCGCGTCCTTCAGCAGCCGCTCGAACGTCCGCTCACCCTCCGCCTTCAGGGCCGCGTCCACGCACTTCTCGGCAAGGGCGCGATGATATCCCAGGTTGAGCAGGGCCGAGAGCACGTCGGCGCGCAGTTCGGATTCGCCGGGCGCCCCGGCCCCGGCCAGCTCGGCCGCCCACGGCGCCGACAGGCGGTCCTTCAGCTCCAGACCGATCCGCTCGGCCGTCTTCTTGCCGACGCCCGGGATCCGGGTGAGCCGGGCGACGTCGCCGGCCTGCACGGCGCGGACCAGGTCGGCCGGATCGATGCCCGAGAGCACCGCCAGCGCGAGCTTCGGGCCGATGCCGCTCACCGCGATGAGGCGCTCGAACACCTGCTGCTCGAGCAGGGTGGCGAAGCCGAAGAGCACGATGGCGTCCTCGCGGACGTGCGTGTGGACGCGCAGCGTGACCTCGCCGCCCGGATCGGGCAACTGGTAGAACGTCGAGAGCGGCACGAACACTTCGTACCCCACGCCGCCCGCGTCCACGATCAGTCGAGTGGCCTGCTTCTCGACGAGACGCCCGGACAGTCTGGCGATCATCGCATCCCCGGCCCGCGGCTCGCGGCTGGCGCCCGGCGGCCTGGGAAGCGTCACACGCGGCGACGCCTAAAGCCGCAAGCCGCGAGTCGCAAGCCGGCTCTACTGCCTTCTCACCTTCACGTCCCGCCACGAGCGGGGTGCGCCCCGCGTGGCGCGAAGGGCTTCCGCCACCTCCCCCGGCCCCTGGCTGTGGACGTGGCAGATGGCGACGGCGAGCGCGTCGGACGCGTCGTGCGGCGTCGGCACCTCGTCGAGGCCCAGCATCAGCTTGACCATCTCGCCGACCTGGTGCTTCTCGGCGCGGCCGTAGCCGACGACGGCGCGCTTGATCTCGGCCGGCGTGTACTCCGCGACAGCGTATCCGCCCTCGACGGCCGCCAGCAGGGCCACGCCCCTGGCGTGGCCGAGCTTGAGCGCGCTCCGGGCGTTGACCGCGTGAAAGACGCTCTCGACGGCCACCACCTCGGGCCGGTGCTCGGCCAGCAGCGCCGTCAAGTGCTGGTAGATCCGGAGCAGTTGTGCGGGAAACCCGAGGCGCGGCGCGCTGACGATCGCGCCGCACGCAACCAGGCGATGGCGCGTGCCGTCGCTCTCCACGCACCCGTAGCCGGTGCGCTCGGAGCCGGGATCGATCCCGAACACTCTCACGAGAGCGAGGCCTCGAGCTCCTTCTCGTCGATGTCGAAGTTCGACCAGACGTGCTGGACGTCGTCGTGATCCTCGAGCACGTCCATCAGCCTCAGCATCGACTGCGCTTCCTTGCCGGTGAGCTTGACGAACTCGAACGGGACCATGGCGACGGCGGCGCTGACCGGCTCGACGCCGAGCTTGCGGACCGCCTCGCACACGGCGTCGAACGCGGCGGGCGCGGCCAGGACCTCCCAGTTGTCCTCGTCGTCCACCATGTCGTCGGCGCCCGCCTCGAGCACGGCCGCCATCAGGGCGTCCTCGGCCACCCTGGCCTTCTCGACGATGACCTGCCCCTTCTTGCTGAACTTGCGCAGGGCCGTGTTCCGGTCGGCCATCTTGCCGTTGTACTTGTCGAGCAAGTGGCGGATCTCGCCGACGGTGCGGTTCTTGTTGTCGGTGAGCCCCTCGAGGATGATCGCCGTGCCGCCGGGGCCGTAGGCCTCGTAGACGACTTCCTCGTAGCTGACGCCGGGCTCCTCACCCGTGCCGCGCCGGATGGCCTTCTTGATGTTGTCGGCCGGCATGTTGACGGCCTTGGCCTCGGCGATGATCGTGCGCAGCCGCGGGTTCGAGTCGGCGTCGCCGCCGCCCGCCCGCGCCGCCACGGTAATCTCTTTGATGATCCGGGTGAAGATGCGCCCGCGCTTGGCGTCGGCGGCGCCCTTCTTGTGCTTGATGGTGTGCCACTTGGAATGGCCGGACATGCTCTAACTCCAGTGAAATCAACAGGAAAATGGACCGGTCATTGTACCACACGGCCAGTCCGCCGCAACAGGGCCCGAGCAGGGCGGCCGGCAGGCTCGCGGCCGGCGGCGTGCGACTGGCGGCCGGGAGTGATGTCACGCCTCAGCCCCCCGCGAGCCGAGCGTCGCGAGCCGCGAACCGGACTCACTTGTTCCAGGAGATCTCCAGCGTCCACCTGACCTGTCGCCCGGGAGAGTCGTAGAGGCGCCCGAAATCCGGACGGTCCACGTCGCGCTGGATCGAGCGCCCGTCGTTTCGGCCGACCAGGTTGAAGACTTTCATGCCGACGCGGGCCGGCAGGTCGAGCGGCAACTGCACCGCCTTCTCGACCGCCAGGTCGAACGAGGCGAACCAGGGAAAGCGGGAGTCGTTGCGCGCGCCGACGACGTTCCAGTCCTCGTCGATGCGGGTGAACGGGAACCCCGACCGGACCTCGAGGAACGGCGACACGGTGATGTCCCACGGCGCCGAGAACATGCCCCAGGCCAGGAATCGGTGCGGCACGTCGGCGGCCAGCGGGCCCACGGCGGCCGGCAGCACCTGGGCGGGCGCCCGGTCGCCCGCCACGGTGTTCAAGTCGTTCAAGTCGCCGCGCGCGGAGGACCAGACGTACGACAGGTACGCCTGGCGCTCCCCGTGGGCGGACCGGTAGCCGGCCGTCATCTCGAGGCTCCGGGCGCTCGAGGCGCCGTCTCCGGTGAGCATCAGCTCACCGGTTCCCGGCCCGAGGACGGCGGGGTTGACGACCAGTTCGTGGCGCCCGAACCGCCGCAGGAACGCCACGCGCGCCATCCAGCCGCGGCCGAGCGCCTGGTCCACCTGCAGGCTCAGCGTCGTCGCGCGCGGGATCGCGGGCGGCCCGGCCAGCCGGTTCGTGAACAGCGTGGACGACAGCAGGGCCTGTCCGGTCGGGTCGTACAGCAACTCGGTCCGCGCCTGCCGCTCGACGAAGGCGAAGGGGCCGAGCAGCGGCTTGTCGGTGAAGACGCCCGCCCCGCCGGTCAGCTTCGTGGAGTTGGGCCGGACGTCCCAGCTCACCACTCCGCGCGGCCAGAACGCCTGCCCCCGGTACGCCGAACTGGCGTCCCACCGCACGCCGGCGCCGACCTTGAACCCGGCGCGTACGGACCAGTCGTCCTGCAGGAACGCCCCCGCCTCGGCCAGCGACGCGCCGAAGACGCCAGGACCCGAGAACTCGTACCGCCGGCTCAGCGTCCCGTCGCTGCGCACGTAATCCACCGGGCGGTTGACCTCGACGCCCGACCCGGTGGTGTAAGCCGCCTCGACGCCGGCCTTGACCAGGTGCTGACCGTGCCAGTTGGCGAACGCCTTCGACCACGTCGTGCCGACGCCCAAGCGCCTGGCGCGGCGATGGGCGGACCTGAAGTAGCTGCCGAAGGTCCGCTCGTGCGCCATGACGTACGGACGGGTCTCGTCGCTCGTCATGTCGAGCGTCAACAGCTTGACGTGCACGCGCGAGTCGAGGGTGGCATTCCTCCCGACCACCGCCCGGTCGGCGAAGGCGATGCTCGTGCCGGTCGAATGGAGGTCGGGCACGGTCTCGGCCGGCTGGAACGCGCCGAGGCCGTAGTGCCTGTTCCGGCTGGGCGTCTCGATCACGCGCAGCGTCAGATGGTGCGTCCCGCCCGGCTTCGCATCGAGCCTGGTGAACGACGACCAGCCGTGCAGCTTGCTGTCCTGCGGCCCGACGACCGTCATGGTCTGGAACTTCTCGTAGCGATAATCCAGCGCCTGCGCGATCCAGGCCCGGCCGCGCGCGATCGGCCCGCTGAAGCCGAATGTCGGCTGCCAGGCCTCGACCCCGAACCTGCCGCCGCCCGACAGCCTGGGGCGCGGAAACAGGCTCATGACACTGAACGAGTAGCTGTCGGTCCCCGACCGGGTCTTGACGACGGTCACGCCGCCGGCGGCCGGTCCGAGCTCGGCCGGCGGGAGCGGCGAGTAGACCTGCACGGTGTCGATGGCGGTGATCGGCAGCGACAGGCTCGGCTCCCCCGAGAACGGGTCGGTCTCGCGCATGTGATCGACGAGGACCGTCCCCTGCCACGACCGGGCGCCCGACAGGCTGATGAGGCCGTCCGGGCCGCGGACCGCGCCCGGGAGCAGCGGGAGCGCCGAATCGTATCGCAGCCCCTGGACGGGGGCCATCTTGATGATTTCCTTGTCCACCGTGGCGGGCGCCATCGGCTCCGCCGTCGTGAACACGCGCGGCGCCTGCGCGACGACCTGCGTCTCGGCCTGGAAGCCGCCAAGCTCGAGCACGATGTCGATGGTGAGCGGGTCGGGGCCGACGACGAGATTCGGGCGAACGGCGGATTCGAAGCCCGACAGTTCGGCCGTGAGCGTGTAGCGTCCCTGTGGCACGTCGAACGCGAAGCGGCCGACCTCGTCGGTGTGGACGACGAGCGGCGGCCGGGCCTCGTGGGTGAGCGAGACGGTGACCCCGGGCAGGGGCAGTCCGGAACTGTCCGACACCTTGCCCTGGAGACGGCCTCGCGGCGCCTGTGCCGCGTCGGACGCGGCAGCCAGCATGAACGCCGCAAGGAGGAGGGGTAGTCCTCTCACGTCGGAAGCTCCCTACGAGCTGTCGCGACCGTCAACGATTATAGGCCGCGACGTCTCAGCGGCGCACGGCGATCAGCAGCCACACGTCGGCGCGCAGGTCCCATGCCCGCCCTCGGTAATCGCCGAGCACGGCCGTCACGCGGAACCCGGCGGCCTCGACCCTGGCCGCCACCTGGGGCAGGGGCAGCGTCCGGAACGTCAGCGAGAAGCGGTGACTGACTTGGCGTCCGCCGCGCGTCTCGACGTATTTCTGGTCGAACATGGTCAGTTTCCGGCGCCGGTCCTGCCTGACCGACTCGACCAGCGTCACGCGGCTTCCGCCCCGCCCGAACCGGCCGCGCAGCCGCTCGCGGTTGCGGTACTCGTCCCAGGCGGGGAGGTCGGGCACCAGGTCGATGCCGAGCGCCCCGCCCCGCCGGAGCACGCGGGCCGCCTCGGCGAGGGCGGCCGAAAGGTCCCGTTCCCGGGTCAGCGACTGCAGGATGCCGTAGGGCGCCATCACGGCGGAGAAACTCCGGTCCCCGAACGGCAGCGCCCGGATGTCCGCCCGCACCAGGCCGGGCCGGTCGGCGCGCGGCAGGCGGCCGACGCGGCGCCGGGCGTACGCCAGCATCGACTCGGACCGGTCCACCCCCACCAGGGGGACGCCGGTCCGGGCCACGGGAACCAGGATCCGGCCGGTGCCGCACCCCAGCTCGAGGACGGGTCCCCCTTCGCGGCGCGCGAAATCCTGCCAGAACCGCACGTCGGTCCGCCCCATCGTCCGCGCGTTCTCCCAGTCGTAGAACCGCGCGTAGTCGTCCCAGCCCTTCCAGCCGTCGGCCGTCATCGTCCCCCCCCGGCTCCCCAGCCCCCCATCTCGCCAGATCGCCAGATGGCAAGATCGCCAGATCGCCAGATTGCC
>JAJXZZ010000196.1 GCA_021779795.1 Acidobacteriota bacterium
CGCTCATCTGGACCGAGCGGACGTAGAACTCGCGCGTCGCGATCACCTGCCACCAGGGGAAGTCGACGTAGACCCGCCCGGCCGTGAAGAACGGCGCGTCGTTCGGCGTGAGCCCGTCGATGCGGACGTTTTCGACGATGAACCGGCCGAGCGCGACGCGGATGCTGAGGCGGCCGATGTGCAGCGGGCGGTCGAGGGCCTTGCTCGCCGCCCGCTCGGCCAGCGTCCGGACCTCCCCGCCGAACACCTGGCCGAGGTCCACCGTGACGGTGGCGACGGCGGCCGCGGCGAGCAGGCCGACGGCCAGCAGCACGCCGAGGGCGACGTCGCGGGCGCGGCGGCGGATCGCGAACAGGGCGACCAGGCCGGCCAGCACGATCGCGGCCGCGCGCCCGGCGAGCCCGGCGTAGACGGCCGCCGCCGCGAGCCCCGCGAGCAGGGCCGCCTCGGGCCAGCGCCGGCGCAAGGCTGCAAGGGTCACTCGATCACCGTCAGGAGCCGACCGGCCTCGACCAGGTCACCGTCGGCGACGTGCACGTCCTTGACCTGGCCGTCGCGCGCGGCCCGCAGCTCGTTCTCCATCTTCATCGCCTCGATCACGACGAGGCCCTGGCGCGCGGTCACGCGGTCGCCCGGCTTGACCAGCACCTTGACGATCTTGCCCGGCATCGGCGCGGTGACGCGCTGCGGCCCGCCCGGCCCGCCGAGCGCCGAGCTGCCGGCCTTCCACCGCCGCTGGCCCGGGGCGCCGGCCACGCGCGCGCGGACGACGCCCGAGCGGAGGTAGACCTCGATCTCGCCCGGCTCGCGCCCCTCGAGCAGCGTGGCCTCGTGGCTCGCCTCGCGGTCGCCGTCGACGATCATCGAGAGCGTGGACCGATCGACGCGCGCCACGTCCACGAGGTCCACCCGGCCGTCGGCCTCGACGCGGTAGCGCGCGCCGACCCGCTCGATCTTCACCGCGCGCGTTCGCCCGTTGATCTCGATCTCGATGGTCATGGCAGTTCGCCCGTCGGACGCGTCACCGCAGGCCGTCCATCCGGCCCGTGAGCGTCCAGCCGCGCGGCGTCGCCCCGCGCGAGCGCCGGGCCTCGCCGGCCCTGGCCGCCCCCTCGTAGGCGTGGATGGCCGCCGCCAGCAGCGCCACGCGCTCGGCCGCCTCGGGCACCGCGACGAACGGCTCCCCGTTGCGCCGCGCCAGCTCGCGGTCGAGGAAGGTCGTGTCGAACCGGCCGTTCCTGAAGTCGTCGTCGTCGAGCAGCCAGCGGAAGAAGGGGATGCTCGTCTTGATCCCGCGCACCTCGTACTCGCCCAGGGCGCGGGACATCCGCATGATCGCCTGGTCGCGGTCCTCGCCCCACGCCGACAGCTTGGCCACCAGGGGGTCGTAGTAGATCGGGACGTCGAGGCCCGGCGTCGCGCCGCCGTCGTCGCGCCGGATGCCCGGCCCGCCGGGCACGCGCCGGCCCAGCATCAGGCCGGGCGACGGCATGAAGTTGTTGTCGGGGTCCTCGGCGTAGATGCGGCACTCGATCGCGTGGCCCCGCGGCCGCACCGTGGCCTCCGGGTCGAGCGTCAGCCGCTCGCCCCGCGCGATCTTCAACTGCCAGTGCACCAGGTCCACGCCCGACACCAGCTCGGTGATCGGGTGCTCGACCTGGAGGCGCGTGTTCATCTCGAGGAAGTAGAACCGCCCGTCGCGGTCGAGCAGGAACTCGATCGTCCCCGCGTTGGTGTAGCCGACCGCGCGGGCCACCGCGCACGCCGCCGACGCCAGCGCGGCCCGGATCCCGGGCGTCACCGCCACCGAGGGCGACTCCTCGAGCACCTTCTGGTGGCGGCGCTGGATCGAGCACTCGCGCTCCACGAACGGCACCACCGTGCCGAACCGGTCGGCCAGCAGCTGGATCTCGATGTGCCGCGGGAACGCCAGCTGGCGCTCGATGTAGACGTGCGGGTCGCCGAACGACGACCCGGCCTCGGACCGGGCGGCGCGGATGGCCGAGGCGAGATCCTCGGGGGACGCCACGAGCCGCATCCCCTTGCCGCCGCCGCCCGCCACCGCCTTCACGAAGATCGGGTAGCCGATCCCGTCGGCGAGCCGCGCGATCTCGGCCTCGCCGACCGACGGGCCGAGCGGCTCGACCGTGCCCGGGACGACCGGCACGCCGGCGTCGATCGCCACGCGCCGCGCCGCCGTCTTCGACCCCATGCGCGCCATCGCCTCGGGCGACGGGCCGATGAACGTCAGGCCCGCGTCGCGGCAGGCCGCGGCGAACTCGTCGTTCTCGGCCAGGAACCCGTAGCCGGGATGCACGGCGTCGGCGCCCGACCGCCGGGCGACGTCGATGAGCTTGTCGATCCGGAGATAGCTCTCCGACGGCGCGTTGGGCCCGATGGCATACGCCTCGTCGGCGTAGCGCACGTGGAGCCCCGCGCGGTCGCACTCGGAGTAGACGGCGACGGTGGGGATCCCCAGCTCGCGACAGGCGCGAATCACGCGAACGGCAATCTCGCCGCGGTTGGCAATGAGTACCTTCATGCTGGCTGGCCGGCCCTGATAATTCCCAAGCATTCTAGCACTTGCCGCCCTTCGGCGCCGCCGCCAGGGGGCACCGGGGGGCGGAGCGGTCAATCTGGATTACGATTCTTCTCGACGAACATCGCCAGTCGGGAAACCCGCTCCGACCGCTGCCGCAGTGAGGGACTCATGAAGCACGTGACGCTGATGCTGGCGGCGTTTCTCGCGGGGCTTGCCGTGCTCGCCGCCGGGCCGGCCGAACCGCAGGCCCCGCCCGACGCGCCGGCCGACGTGGAGCTGAGCGGCCGCGACGTCGTCATCCGGTACGACGGGGCGCCGATCTTCGAGGGGCGCATCGCCAACCCGGACGCGCTGCGCGTGGCGCGGCCGTCGGTGTCCGAGCGCGGCGGCGTCGTGAACCAGGTGGTGGCGCTCTTCGCCTCGCGCGGCCAGGTCGAGCTGTCGGGCACGGTGTCGGCGAGCGGCGAGGCGTTCGCCTGCCAGAGCGATCGCCCCGCCCGGGCCGTGCCGATCGTGAGGCACGCGTCGGGGCCGAGCCGCAACCTCCTCGACCAGGCGGTCTACGACCGTCGCCGCGACTGGGTGCTGTCGGTGGACGACCAGCCCCGCACCGCCACCCGCGTCGAACCGCTCGCCGACGCGCCGGGGGGCCGGACGTTCCGCCTGGAGTCGCGGGGCACCGAGATCGTCCTGCGGTTCCGGCCGCGCTTCTACCAGCAACACCGCGGCCTGCGATACTTCGAGCCCTGGACGTACTCGACGTGGGCCCGCCCCGTCGTCGGCTGGTGCAGCTGGTTCGCCTTCCTCGACCAGGTGACCGACCGCGACGTGCGGCACACGGCCGACGTGCTGTCGGACACGCTGCGGCCGTACGGCTACCAGTACCTCCAGATCGACGACGGCTACGAGCGCGGCACCGGCCTGCCGGAGCTGTGGCTGACGCCCAACGCCACGTTCCCCGACGGGCTGGCCGCCACGGCCGGCTACATCAGGAGCCGCGGCCTCACCCCCGGCATCTGGACCAACGCCACCTTCTCGCAGACCGACTATGCCGTCCAGCACCCCCGGTGGTTCGTGCGCGACGCGGCCGGCCGCGTGGCCCGCGGCAACTGGATCGACCACCCGCTGGACGCGTCCGCGCCCGGCGCGCTCGACACGCTCGTGCGCCCGATCTACCGGGGCCTGCGCGGGATGGGATGGGAGTACTTCAAGCTCGACGCGCTGCGGCACCTGCGCTACGAAGGCTACAACTCGTACCGCGACTACTTCGAGCGCAAGCACCTCGACCCGGGGGACGTGCTGCGCCAGTACGTCGCGGCCGTCCGCGACGAGGTCGGCCGCGACCGGTTCCTGCTGGCGTGCTGGGGCATCAGGCCCGAGCTGGTGGGCCTGGTGGACGGCTGCCGCCTGGGCACCGACGGCTTCTCGTACGCCGGCCTGGCCCAGTTCAACTCGTTCAACAACGTCGTGTGGCGGAACGACCCCGATCACATCGAGCTGAGCGACCGCGAAGCCTGGCGCTCGACGATGGTGACGTCGCTGACCGGGTCGCTGTTCATGCTGACCGACAAGCCCGAGCGGTACTTCACGGCGTTCGTCGAGCCGGCCCGCCGCGCGGCGCCGGTGCTCGTCACCGTGCCGGGCCAGCTGTACGACGTGGACCCGTCGCGGTCGTCCGAGCTGGCGCAGGTGGACGCCGAGGTCAGCGGCCGCGATCCGAAGCCGTTCGACGCGGGGCTGACGCCGGCGGTGAATCTCTACGAGCTCGAGGTCAACCGCCCGTTCGAGTCGTGGGTCGTGCTCGGGCGGACCGGCGGCCCGCCCGACGCGATCCGCTGGACCGATCTCGGCCTCGACCCGGCGAAGCCCCGCCTCGTGTTCGAGTTCTGGGAGCGCCGCCTCGTCGCCGCCGGCGCGGACTCGTTCGCGCCGGGCCCGATCCCGGCGCGCTTCAACTCGCAGGTGTTCGTCATCCGCGAGCGCCTGCCCCACCCGCAGGTCGTCGCCACGAGCCGGCACATCACCGGCGGCGGCGTGGACCTGCTCGACGTGGCGTGGAAGGACGACGTGCTGTCGGGACGCAGCCTCGTCGTGGGCGGCGATCCGTACGCGATCTCCATGACCACGTCGGCCGGCGGATCGAACTGGCGCCTGGCCGACTTCCAGTGCGGGCCGAACGTGCCGTCCGTCGTCAGGCAGGAGCCGCCCCTCGTCACGGCGACCTGCCAGCCGAAGACGGGCGGCGAGATCGCGTGGCGCGCCCGGTTCGAGCGGGTGCCCGCGAAGCCGGCGTCCGCGCCTGCCACGCGCTGAGCGCGGGGTAGTGCGTCACGAGCGGGTCGTACGAAGTACGAAGTACGAAGTACGAAGTACGAAGTACGAAGTACGAAGTACGAAGTAAGAAGCACGAAGTGCGAAGCGCGAAGCGAGCAGCGCGAAGTGCGAAGTGCGAAGTGAGAAGTGCCAAGTGAGAAGGTAGGAAGTCGGCGGCCGGCCGGTCACGCGTGACGCACTGCTGCCGCCCACCGGCCGCTGGTCCAAGGCCCTCGGTGGTCGGGCGAAGGCCTGCCACGATGGCCGGCGAAGGGATTCGGGGCGCGCGCGCCCGGCGGAGGCGAATGATCGCGCGGGATCAGACCACCATCGTGAATGTCGGCTACCGATCGACCCACTACTGGGTGGTCAGCGCGGGGCGGTCGCGCCTGCTCGTGGACATCGGCTACCCGGGCACGATGGGCCTCATGCTCGCCAGCCTCGAGCGAAAGGACGTGCCGCTCGGTGAGATCCGATACGCGCTCGCCACGCACTACCACCTCGACCACGCGGGGCTGGCGCAGGAGATGAAGCTCGCCGGCGTGCCGCTGCTGGTGCTCGACACGCAGGTCGCCGCGATCCCTCGCATGCGCGACGTGATGAAGCCGGCCGACCGCTACGTCGCCATCACGATGCACGACAACGTCGTGACCTCGTCCGCGGAGAGCCGCGCGCTGCTCGAGCGCATCGGGATCGCGGGCGAGATCCTCTCGACGCCGGGCCACTCGGACGACAGCGTCTCGCTCCTGCTCGACGACGGCTCGGTGTTCACCGGCGACCTGACGCCGCCGTGGCTGGCCACCGACGCGCAGGCCGCCGCCGTGCAGGCGAGCTGGGACCTGCTGCGCGCGAGGGGCGCGAAGACGGTCTACCCCGCGCACGGGCCGATCAGGCGGCTGCAACGGTAGGCGTTGGGCTCTGGCGTTGGGCTCCGGGCCTCGGGCCATGTCCGGCGACGGGCCGGGAGCCAGACCGTGCCGGGAACCGGGAGTCCTGAGCCGGAAGCCGGCTTCGGGCTACCGGCTCGTCGTCAGTCCCGGCATCTGCCCGAGGTGGTGCCTGAGGTGCCCGATGTAGTCGCGGACGATGTGCGCGAGCGTCGCCGGATCGTCGCCCTCCGGCGGATGCCACCCGATCTCCCGCAGGTTGTGGGCGGCGCGCGGCCGCAACAGCGTGTCGTCCGTCATCGACTCGACGAGGAAGGCCAGGTGCCGGTTGAACGACGCCCAGAGCGCCACCAGGTTGTCCCACGGCGCGTCGGCGTAGCGCTGCACCGACACCCAGAGTTCCTGGTCGTAGCCCGGGAAGCGCAGGGCTTCCTCCACCTGTCCGAGGACGAAGCGGCGGTGGTTGTTCGACGCCGAGTCGATCAGGTGCCCGAGGATCTCGCGCGGCGACCACTTGTCGGGAGCCGGGTGCCGCCGGCTGGCCTCCTCGCCGATCGCCCGCAGCGCCGCCTCCGCGCCGTCTACGGCCGCGCGCAGGTCGGCCGCGCACCGCGCAGCCACGGTCCGCTCGTCGCGCGTTTCACTCATCGGCTGGT
>JAJXZZ010000197.1 GCA_021779795.1 Acidobacteriota bacterium
CAGCCCGCTGCGCGCGTGGCGCCGCGCGCCCCTCACCACGGCCGCACGCCCGGCCTCACCAGCGCCACGGAGGCGGCACGTATCCCAGGTTGAATCCCGGCGCGGCGAAGAACGCCTCCCCCGGGCGATTCCCGGTCTCGAGCCACGACGCCATGGCCGCGATGGTCGCGACGTCCTGCTCGGAGGTGAACGCGCAGTGCCCAACGCCGTTCGTGAACGCCTGGACCAGGAGGTCCCCGTGCCCGGCCTGTTCGACCGCCGCACGGTAGGCCGCCGCGTGGTTCGGCACCGCGAGCGCGTCGTCAATCACGTGCATGGTGAGAACGGGCCGGCGGATGTCGCCCGACGGATCCACGTAGTGCTCGACGTAATTGCGGGCGTTGCGGTCCGCCACGTAGATCGCCTGCGCGTTCATCTGCGCCAGCAGGGCGTCGGGGTCGAGGCCGAACGAGGCCAGGTAGGCCTTCTCCTCGCCGGTGAGCGCGTAGGTCCGACCGACGTTCTCCACGATGCGGCCGCCGGCGCGCCGCTCGAGTTCGGCCTGAACCTCGGTTGAGAAGAACATGTTGACGGCCCTGAGGTTGGCGAAATAGTAGCTGTTGGCGACCGTCAGACTCACGGGGAGGCCGGTCACCAGGCGGATGAACTCCCATCGCCCCTTCTGCGCCGGCGTCATGTTCGCGACGACGTCGGGCAGCACGTCGGCGGCGAAGTCGAGATCGTCGCGGAGGTCGCCCGGCGTGCCCCATTCGGCGTGCCAGCCGAAGACGATTCCGTAGGCGAGAGCGATGTCGAGCCCCAGGTCGAACCGGCGCGGCGTGCCGGCCGCAGGCGAGCACAGTGAGACCGCGCCGTCGAACAGGCCGGGAAACTTCTCGATCGCTCCAAGCGTCATCAGGCCACCCATCGACTTGCCCCAGACGATCGTCTTCTGCGGACGGCCGACCGCGTCGCGGAAGAACGATGTCAGGGCGGCGAGGTCCTCCATCCCCTCCTTCGTGTTGACGCCGGTGCCGCGGAAGGTCGAGGCGGCCAGCGCATAGCCCTGGTCGAGCAGCGTCGTCACGTCGCCCGCCAGCGGCGCGAGCGCGGGCGGCACCGCGTACTCGCCGTACCCGTGGGCGTAGACGAGCAGGGTGCCGTTCCAGTTGGCGGGCACGACGATGCGATAGGCCGCGCCGTTCAGGTCGCCCTGAAGGTCGGCTGGGAGCGGCACCAGCGTCCGGACCTGCCTGGAGCCGGAAACCGTCACGGCCGCGAGCACGAGAAGCGCCACGATGAGGCCACGTCGTTTCATTTCGCACCTTGCTCTGTGGTTGTCGTTCCCCGTCTCGGCGAACGACAGGTTGCATCAGCAGGCGACGGCGACGACAAGCCAGTCCGCCGGTCGAACGATCACGGGCAGCATTGGTCCCTCTTGTTGCCGCCAATTTTCGCGCGCCACCCGCTCCGGCGATTCTTGAATGTTGCTTAAAGCTGCCTTTCAGCCCAACTCGTTGCCGGCTCACGAGTTGGCGGGCCCTGGCCGCGGTCGGACGAGCCGCCGGGGCCGGAAGTGGGTTTTGCCCGTTCACGCGTCGCCGCCACAGCCATCCGAGGGTTCGCGGTCGGCGGCCAGTCACCTCGAGGCCGGAGATCCACGAGACGTGCCGCCGGTTCATGGCGCCCGGTGTCAGGCACCCGCGACCGGGATCCGCGGCACCCTGACGCGGCACCCGCGGACCCCGCATCGCATTTACAATTGATCGCAATGCCAATCGCCGGGACGGCTCGACGGACCTTCGCGTCCCTCAACGTCAGGAACTTCAGGCTCTACTTCATCGGACAGTCGATCTCGTTGTCCGGCACGTGGATGCAGACGGTCGGACAGGCCTGGCTCGTTCTCCAGATCACGGGCTCCGGCACCGCGCTCGGGCTCATCACCGCGCTCCAGTTCCTCCCCATCCTCGTGCTCGGGCCATGGGGAGGAGTGGTCGCCGACCGGTTCCCGAAACGCAGGATCCTCTACGTTACCCAGGCGGCGTCGGGCCTCCTTGCGCTGGCGCTCGGTCTGCTCGTTGCGAGCGGCGCGGTTCGCCTGTGGATGGTGGGCGTCCTCGCCCTCTGCCTCGGCCTCGTCAACGCGGTGGACAACCCGGCCCGCCAGACGTTCGTGCTGGAGATGGTGGGCAAGGAGCAGCTGCAGAACGCCGTGTCGCTGAACTCGGTGCTCGTGAACCTCGCGCGGGTGATCGGTCCCGCACTCGCGGGCGTCCTCATCACGAGCGTCGGGCTCGCGTCCTGCTTCAACGTGAACGCCGCGTCCTACATCGCCGTGCTCGTCGGGCTGTGGATGATGGACGGCGGCGAGTTCCATCCCGCCCCCGTCGTCACGCGCGCGAAAGGCCAACTGCGCGAGGGATTCCGCTACGTCAAGTCCACGCCGCTGCTTCGGAACGTGCTGCTGATGATGGCCATCATCGGCACGCTCTCCTACGAGTTCCAGGTGATCCTGCCGCTGTTCGCGCAGTTCACGCTGCACGGAGGCGCCGGGACGTTTGCGGCGCTGACCGGCGCGATGGGCGTCGGCTCGGTGATTGGCGGGCTCTACACGGCCGGCCGAAGGGAGGTCAGGCCCGAGATGCTCGTGCGCGCGTCGCTGCTGTTCGGCGTCGTCATTCTCGCCGCCGCGGCCGCGCCCAACCTGGCCCTTGCCATTGGCGCGCTCGTGCTCGTGGGCATCTTCTCGATCAACTTCCTGTCGCTCGGCAACACCACGCTGCAGCTCGAGAGCACCGGCGAGATGAGGGGGCGCGTGATGGCGTTGTGGGCCGTCGCGTTCCTCGGCTCGACGCCCGTGGGCGGCCCGATCATCGGGTGGATCGGCCAGCACGCGGGGCCCCGCTGGGGGCTCGCGGTGGGAGGCCTCGCAGCCCTGGCGGCCGCCGCCCTCGGATTCAGGACGTTGATCGCGAAATCGCCGGTGACGGTGCCGGACGAGGTGAAGACAGACGCCGTGCGCGCGGCGAACAGCGACGAGCGGATCCTGTAGGCGCGAACACCGGCGCCGTCTCCCTTTTCTCTTCGAAGTCTTTCGCCGTCCCCACGCCCGCCGCTCCGAGTTCCGCGCGCTCAGGGCCGCCGAGGCACGCTCACACCGTCGCGCTGTCCGCGCCCGGGCCGCTCTCCTGGATCTCGAGCGCGGCGCCGGCTGCTAGCACCAGCCCAGTTCTTTCATCGCCAGGCCGGAATGCCAGACTTTCGTCATGTGGACGATCCTGTCGGCGTCGAACTGCATCACGTCGACGCAGCCGGTGCTCGTGTGACGCCCGGTCGCTGGAACCGGACCGCCGGAGCCGGTATGGGTGCCGTGAAAGACCGCGTAAGCCACCACGGTCTTCCGCACCGAGTCGGTCGCAAATGCCTTCAACTCGTAGTGACCGTCCGGCAGAACGGTCATCCTGCCCTTCATCCAATCCGTGTACTCCGCCAAGGTCTCTACCTGCAGCAGGGGTTCCGCTTGCGCGGAGAAGGTCGCGGTCGGGGCGCGATACGCGCGACACGCCTCCCATCCTCTGCCGGTCTCGCAGGCTGCAAAGAACGCCTCAGCGACAGCCGTGGTTGCCGTCATGCGAGCACCTCTCCTTCCCGTGTGAGTGACGCGCGATCGGAGCGTGGTCGCTAGCCTTCGCCGGCTCCACCGCCGCCGCAATGGCTCACTCAGGCCGCATGATCAGGCTCGGGCGACGCGCGGGCCGCGGGCGGTGCACAGAACGCCCGTTACCAGGCGCTGGCGACCGGGGCTGCTAGGGGGACAGGAGGCCTTCGATCGACGGCAGCACCACGCCGGACGGGCCGCGCAGCACCGCGTCCATCTCGCGGCTGAGCGGCGTCTCCTCCGGGTTGATTTCGACCACGTACGCGCCGGCCTGTCGCGCGAGACCGGGCAGCGACGCGGCCGGGTAGACGACCGACGAGGTGCCGACGACGAGCACGACGTCGGCGCGCCGGACGGCGTCGCACGCCCTCTGGGTGTTCACCGGGTCGAGCGCCTCGCCGAACCAGACCACGTCGGGCCGCATGACCGCGCCGCAGTGGCACCTGGGCAGCGCGCCGGACGCGCCGCCCGCGATCGGCTCGTCCGGCCGGTGCACGACCAGGTGGTTCACGTTCGCCGTGCAGCGGTCCCGCCAGATGTTCCCGTGCAGCTCGATGATCTCCCGGCTCCCCGCCCGCGCGTGAAGACCGTCGATGTTCTGCGTGACGACGGTGAACTCCGAGAACCGCGCCTCGAGCCTCGCGAGCGCGAGGTGGCCGGGGTTGGGCGCAACGGCAGCCATCCGGGAGCGCCGCCAGCGGTACCACTCCCAGACCGTGCCCGGATCGCGCGCGAACGCCTCTGGCGTGGCCAACTGCTCCGGCCGGAACGTCCGCCAGAGGCCGTCGGTCCCACGGAACGTGGGCACGCCGCTCTCGGCCGACATGCCGGCGCCGGTCAGCACCGCCACCGTGCGCGCCAGCGCGAGAGCGCGCGCGACCCGCTGCATGGTCGGCTCGTCGGTTGTCATGGGACAGTAGGCCGCATTCATAGGTGATCACTTAAGCGACTTGTACAGTGACGAGTCCCGATCGTAGGCGGCCAATCCGCCGCTCGCGTGCGGTGTTCGCACGCGGGGCATTTGCGAGGAGGTAGGCGAGCCCTCGGCGCAGTGCGGCGAGCAAGCCAGCTCCCATGAGCAGCGCCGCCACCAGCGCGTGCAGGATGTGGTGGGCACACATCGCCACTCGGCGGGTGGAGATCGGCGTCCCGTCGCCGAACCGCTGCGCCGCGTGGGCCAGAAACCGCTTGAGGATGGCCGCGCACAAGCTGGCCCAGATCAGACCGGCGGCGATATGCGGGTTGCCCGTGTCGAACCTGTGGAGGTTGGCGTACGACTTCCACTCCTTGAAGCAGAGCTCGAGTTGCCACCGGAACCGGTAGAGCCGCCCGACGAGCGCCGCGGAGAACGGGGTGCGCGGCAGGTTCGTGCAGAGGCGCGTCGTCCCGTCATCGCGCCCCGGCACCACGACCACGCGCAAGCGCACCAGACGCTGTCCACGGACAAACGCCACGTCCAGATCCGCGTGGCACCCGGGGTGTTGGGCGAGGAAACGCGACAAGCGCAGCCGCCTCGGGACGGCGAGGCGACGCCGATCGACCCACGCCGCGCTTACCCAGGGATCGTAACTGCGGGTGAGCCGTACGATGAAGGCCCCGCCCGCCACATCGACCGCTTCGAGATACGGCACGCTGGGGTAGCCGCGGTCCGCGAGCAGCAAGCGTCTCGCCCTCTGGCGTCAGGGTGTCCGTGCGCAATTGCGCGATCATCGGTCAGGGACAACGCAGCCTCCTTTGCTGGTTGGTGTCGCAACCCCAGCATGACGGCTGTTGTTGTCCCTGTCGATCCCCCCGCGCGGTTCTCGCGGTCCAGATGCCCCAAGGTGGGTCCTAAAGATCCTACCGATGAGGCCGCATGAGCAGGCTCCGGCAGCGCGCGGGCCCGAGGGCGGTGAACAGAACGCCCGTTCTCAGACTCTGCAGTCGGGCGCTGGCGGCACCGCCACCCCTCGACGCTTCGGCGGGCTCAGGGTCGGCCTGAGGCCCTCGAAGGGCGACGTCGCTCGGGGTGGCCCTGAGCGGAGTCGAAGGGCCAACCGCCGCGGCGCTCTCACACAGGGCGTATTATCGCGCCGCGCGGCAAGAAGACAAGCGCGATCCCGTCCAGTGCCCACACCTCCGCCCTCCCAGGGGTAGACGGCCGGGTCGGATGCTCTTGAACACGGATCGTCATAGCCCGGTGCGGGCTCTCGGTCGTAGGCCAGGCCGGGCGCGTCGTCCGCCCAGTGGTCCGGCGCGAACCCGTCGTCGTCGACGCCGTACCCCCGCCGGTCGAGCAGGCGTTCGACACGCCGACGCACGGTCTCCAGCACCTCCGCGACGTCGTCGTCCGACGGTAGGCCGCCTTCCCGAAAGGCTGGGCGGCCGTCCGCCTCCAAGGCGAACACGCCGTCGAGGACCAGGGCGTGGATATGGACGTTCAGGTTCAGCGCCGCGCCGAACCGCTGCACGACGGCCACCGCCCCGCTCCGGCCGTTGGTCACGCCGCGGTTCCGGCCGGTGGCCGTCAACCTGCGGCATCCCGCCGCCGACGCGTGGAAGACGCCGATTGCCGCGGCGCCCGGCAAGCCGGTCCTCGAGAACGTGGTGATGGTGAACAACCCGTTCGTCACCCGCTGGATGACCGACGCTCGTCACGCCCTGCGCCTCTATGGCGGGTTCCACAGCTCGATGATGCCAGGCTTCTCGCCGGCGGCCGCCGGGTGGCTGGAGATGGGCGGCGTCTGCGCGGTGGCCACCCTGCCCGTCGGCGGCG
>JAJXZZ010000198.1 GCA_021779795.1 Acidobacteriota bacterium
GGCCGCCCTGACGCTTTGCGTGGGCGGCGTGCTCCTGGCCTTCGCCTGCGCCCAGGCGGCGCTGCCCGGGCCGAAGTCGTCGGGCTGCCTCGGCCTCGGGCTGCCGATCGCCGGGGCGGCCGCGCTGGCGCTGCGCGGCGTGGGCCCCGCGGCTGTCATCGCCGCGCTGTTCACCGGCGTGTTCCTCACGCCCGTGGGCTACTACCTGGCGATCCGCTGGTCGCGGCCCCTGGCCGGCTTCCCGCGCCGGCGCCCGCTGCCGGCCGTCGCGCTCGCGGCGGGCGGCGCGTGGTTCGTCGTGGAGGCCGCCCGCTGGTTGACCTGGCTGGCCGATCCGGCCACCCATGGCCGGTTCTGGTGAGCGTGGGATAAGATCCCCTTCCCGTGAGCCTGCTGCTCTCCATCTTCGCCAACGACGTGCTGCCGGTGTTCGTCGTCGCAGCCGTGGGGTTCGCCGTCGCCCGCGTGCTCGGGGCCGACGTGCGCACCATGTCGCGCATCACCTTCAACGTCCTCTCGCCGTGCCTGGTCTTCGACATGATGGTGACCTCGTCGCTCGGCGCGGGCGACTTCGTCCGGATGACGGCGCTGGCGGTGCTGACCATCGCCAGCATCGGCCTCCTGGCGCGGCTGGCGGCGGCGGCGTTCCGGCTCGACCGCGCGACGACGGCCGCGTTCCTGCTGGTCGTGATGTTCTCGAACAGCGGCAACTACGGCCTGCCGGTCATCATGTTCGCGTTCGGCCGCGAGGCGCTGGCGCACGCGACGGTGTACTTCGTCGTCAACGCCGTGGCGACCTACACGCTGGGCGTCTTCTTCGCCTCGGCGGGTCACCGGTCGCTCGCGCGGGCCGCTTCGGGGATCCTGCGCGTGCCCGCGGTGTGGGCCGTCGTGGCGGCGATCGCCGTGATGGCGCTCGGCGTGCGCCTGCCGCCGGCGGTCATGCGCCCGATCGACCTGCTGAGCGGCGCGGCGCTGCCGGCGATGATCCTGGTGCTCGGGATGCAGTTCGAGCGGGGAGCGTGGCCGGGTCGGCCGGCGCTGGTCCTCGCGGTGGCCGTGCTCGCGCTGGTCGTCACGCCGGTCCTGGCGTTCGGCTTCAGCCAGCTGCTCGGCCTCGCGGGGCCGGCCCGCCAGGCCGCCATCCTGCAGTCGGGGATGCCGAGCGCGGTGCTGACGACCATCATCGCGCTCGAGTACGACGTCGCCCCCTCGTTCGTGACGGCGTGCGTGATGCTGACGACGCTGGCCAGCCCGGTCACGGTTACGTTGCTCATCGCGGCCCTGCGCTGATGCGTCGCGCGGCTTGCCGAGCGCCCTGTTGCTGGAGGAGCGCCCATGGGTCCCCCGCTGCTGCGGCGCGCCGCCGTCCTCGGTTGCGCCGCCCGAGGCGGCCTTCTGGGGGCCCTGCTGCTGCACGGCGGCGCGTCGTCGGCCTCGGCGCCCGTCACCGGGCAGGCCGACGGCGCAGGCCCCGTCGCGCCGCACGCACGGCGTCAGTAGCTCAGCCCCGGCTGCCAATTGCGTCCCCACTTGGCCCGATCGCAAGATCGCGCGATCGCCAGATCGCCAGATCGCCAGATCGCCAGATCGCAAGATCGCAAGTTGCCCTCTTCCCTGCTATCCTCCCCGGATGACCCAGCCCGACCCATCCGCCGCCGGAGCCGGCACGCGCGCCGAGCTGCCGCGCGTGCTCGGCTTCACCTCGGTCGTCGGCATCCTCGTCGGCACCGTCATCGGCTCTGGCATCTTCGTCGCCCCCAACCGGATCGCGGACCTGGTTGGGGCGCCGCAATTGATCCTGGCCGTCTGGCTGACCGGCGGTGTGCTGTCGCTGTTCGGCGCGCTGGCCTTCGCCGAGCTGGGCGCCGCCTTCCCCCAGGCCGGCGGCATGTACGTCTACCTGCGCGAGAGCTACGGGCCGCTCGTGGCGTTTCTCTTCGGCTGGACGCTCTTCCTCGTGATCGACTCGGGCGCGATCGCCACGCTCTCGGTCGCGTTCTCGGCGCGTTACCTGCCGTACTTCTTCGCCCTGACGCCGCTGGCCTCCAAGATCGTGGCCGTCGCGCTCATCGCCGCGCTGGTCGTCGTGAACCTGCTGGGCGTCCGCTACGGCGCGGCGCTCCAGAACACGTTGATGTTCGTCAAGTTCGGGGCGATCCTCGCGGTGACCGTGGCGGCCTTCGCGTTCGGCGTCGGCAGCACGTCGCACTTCGTGAATCCGGCGCCGGCCGCCTGGTCGGGCGGCCTCGTCGGCCATTTCGGGGCGGCGCTGGTCTTGTCCCTCTGGGCCTACAAGGGCTGGGAGGCGGTGACCTTCAGCAGCGGCGAGATCAAGAACCCGCGGCGGAACATCCCCGTCGGGCTCATCGCGGGCACCGCGGTCGTCGCGGCCCTCTACCTGGCGACCAATCTCGCCTACCTGTACGTCTTTCCGGCCGGCCAGATCGCGAAGTCGAACCGGATCGCGGCCGACGTGATGCAGGTGGTCATCGGCCCGGTGGGCGCGTCACTGGTCGCGGGCGTCATCCTGTGCTCGATCGCGGGGGCGGCCAACGGCAACGTGCTCACCGCCCCTCGCGTGTTCTTCGCGATGGCCCGCGACGGCCTGTTCTTCAAGAAGTTCGCCGACGTGCACCCGACGCTGCTGACGCCGCACGTGTCGATCATCGCGACCGGGGCGTGGGCGGCCGTCCTGAGCGTGACCGGGACGTTCGAGCAACTGGCGACCTACGTCGTCTTCGGGCAGTGGATCTTCTTCGGCCTGACGGTGGCGGCCGTCATGGTGCTGCGCGCGAAGCGGCCCGGCCTGGAGCGGCCGTACCGCACGTGGGGCTACCCGGTGACGCCGGTGGTCTTCGTGGCCGCGTCGCTCTACATCTCGGTGAGCACGCTGCTGGCCGAGCCGCTGCACGCCCTGGCGGGGCTCGGCCTCATCCTGGCGGGCGTGCCCGCCTACGGGCACTGGCGCCGTCGCCGCGCGGATGCCGCCTGATGTCGATCTGGGAGATCCTGGTCGTCGCGGTGGGGCTGTCGATGGACGCGGCCGCCGTGTCGCTGGCCGCCGGGGCGGGCAACCGCGCCCGCGGGGCGCGCGCGACGTTCCGGCTCTCGTTCCACTTCGGGCTGTTCCAGTTCCTGATGCCGGTGGCTGGCTGGTTCGTCGGCGCGGGCCTGGCCCGTTACGTCCAGTCGGTCGGGTACTGGATCGCGTTCGGCCTGCTGCTCGTGGTGGGGGGGCGGATGATCCACGCCGCGCTCTCAGACGAGGACGGCCGCACGGCGACCGACCCGAGCCGCGGGGCGACGCTCATCGTGCTCTCGGTGGCCACGAGCCTCGACGCGTTCGCGGTCGGCCTGACGCTGGCGATGCTCGGCACCGGCGTCTGGTACGCCAGCATCGTGATTGGCGTCGTCACGGCCTCCCTCTCGTGCGTGGCGGTGATCGCCGGCCGGCGCGTGGGCCGCCGGTTCGGGCCGCGCATGGAAGCGGTCGGCGGACTGGCGATCGTCGCCGTCGGCGTGAAGATCCTGGTGCAGAACCTCCGGTAGATGGGCGAGGTGATGGCGATGCCCGACGCACACGCGACCCTGGCCGGCGCCGTCGCGGCGCTGATCGACTCGTGGCCGACGCGCCCGTCGTGGGACGAGTACTTCATGGCGACCGCGCTCCTGCTCTCGTCGCGGTCGGCCTGCGGGCGGCTGCACGTCGGCTGCCTGATCGTCTCGGGGCGCGAGCACGCCCACCGGATCGTGACGGCGGGGTACAATGGCTACCTGCCCGGCTGCGCGCACGCCTCGCACGTGCGCGACGGCCACGAGCAGGCCACGGTGCACGCCGAGCAGAACGCCGTCGCCGACGCGTCGCGGCGCGGCGTCAGCGTGGCCGGCGCGACCGCCTACATCTCGCACTTCCCGTGCGTCAACTGCGCGAAGGTGCTGGCGGCGGCCGGCATCGCGGCGATCAAGTACCACGGCGACTATGACAACGACCCGCTGGCCCTCGAACTGCTCGCGGAAGCCGGCGTGTCGGTGACGAAGTTCTGACGGCGGCCCGGGCGGCCTCCCGCCCGGGGCCCGCCGCCGAGCGGAGATCGGCAGTCCATGCGGTACGGCGAACGGTTCAACGCCATCACCCACCTGGTCGGCACGGTCCTCGCCGTGGCCGGCCTGGTGGCCCTCGTCGTCGTGGCGGGCCTGCACGGCGGTGCGCGGCGGATGATCGCGGTCAGCGTCTACGGCGCCTCGCTCGTCGCGCTCTACACCTCGTCCACGCTCTACCACAGCCTGAGCGGGCCGGCGAAGCGCGTGTTCCGCCACCTCGATCACACCGCGATCTACCTGCTCATCGCCGGCACCTACACGCCGTTCACGCTCGTCTCGCTCCAGGGTCGCCTGGGCTGGTGGCTGTTCGGCGCCGTATGGGCGCTCGCCGTGACCGGCGCCCTCCAGGAATTCCGGCACGTGAAGGGGGAGCGCGTGCTGTCCCTCGTCATCTACGTCGTCATGGGCTGGCTGGCCGTCGTCGCGCTGCGGCCGCTCGCGGCCGCGCTCGGGCCCGGCGGGATGGCCTGGCTGTTCGGCGGGGGCGCCTGCTACACCGTCGGCATCGTGTTCTACGCGCTCGACAGCAAGCTGCCGATCCTCCACGGCGTCTGGCACCTGTTCGTGCTCGCCGGGAGCCTGGCGCATTTCGTCGTCATCCTGGAGCGGGTGGCCTGAGCGCCGACGGCGGCGGTCCGATCCGGCCGGGAGTGTGAGAGAATCGGGGGGATCGGCGGGCCCTCGCCCGCCCATCGAGTTCGACCATGCAACTGACCCGTGCGGCCGACTACGGCGTTCGCGTGCTGATGCACCTGGCGGACGCGGACCCCAACAGGCGCTCCAGCCTCACCGACCTGGCGGACGCGGCCGAGGTCACGCCCGCGTTCCTGTCGAAGGTGCTGCAGCGGCTCGTGCAGGCGGGCATGGTGGCCTCCAAGCGCGGCAAGCGCGGCGGCTTCGTCCTGCTGCCCCGCGCCCGCGGCGCGACGCTGCTCGAGATCCTCCTGGCCCTCGACGGCGTGCCCCAGCTGAACGTCTGCCTCGGGCCCGAGCGGTGCCGGCGCAGCACGTGGTGCGCCGCGCACCCGGTCTGGCAGGAGGCGCAGGACCGGATGCGCGAGGTGCTCTCGTCGATCACGCTCGACCAGCTGGCCACGCGGAGCCGCGGCCGCCGGCTGGCCCTGCCGGTCCAGTAACGCCCCCGGCCCGCGCGGCTACATCCGTCCCGGCGGCGCGCCCGCCAGCGCGACGATCAGGTCCACCAGGGCATCCAGGTCCGCCCGGTCCGCCACCTCGACCGGCGAGTGCGAGTACCGCCCCGGCCACGAGATGGGGACGACGATGCTGCCGAAGCGGGCGAACTGGGAGCCGTCGTTGCCGCCCATCGTCATCCCCACCGTCGTCGGGATGCCCCGCGTCGAGGCCAGCGCCCGGATGGCTGCCACCGTGGCCGGCGGCGTCATGCTGCTGTTGTCCGCCGCGCGGAGCACGGCGCCCGTGCCGAGGGGGATGAGGGCCATGCGCTGCGGATCGACCGGCGAGTCGGACGACACGAACGTGTCCACCGCGAAGGCGTAGGCCGGGTGCAGGCGCTCGGCCAGGACGCCCGAACCGGCCAGCCCGGTCTCTTCCTCGACGACCCAGGCGAACGTCACGCGGCCGGCGGCCTTCGCCGGGTCGATCCTGGCCAGCGCGGCCAGCAGCGCCGCGCAGCCGGCCCGGTCGTCGATCGCGCGCGCGGTGCCGCGCGTGCCGGCCAGCTCGACGAACTGCTTCCTCACCGTGACCGTGTCGCCCCTGGCCACGCCGAGTGCCTCGGTCTGGCCGCGGCTCGTCGTGCCGAAATCGATCAGCACGTCGTCGGGCTTCGGCTGCCACTCGGCGGCGCGCTGGTAGTCGGCGCGCGGCGCGATCACCGCGCCCACCCGGCCGCGGGCCGAGTAGACGACGACCGGGTGCGCCTCGAGCAGGCTGTCGTAGAAGCCGCCCCGCTTGCGCACGCTCGCCGTGCCGTCGTCACGGATCGCCGTGATCTCGTAGCCGATCTCGTCGGTGTGGGCCACGAAGAGCCGTTCGGGGCCGCCCGTGCCGAACGACACCGTCAGGTTGCCGCGGGCGTCCACCTCGGGCCGGGCCCAGGTGGGCAGCCGCCGGGCCACGGCCTCGCGCACGGGGGTCTCGTGCCCCGAGACGCCGTCGGCTTCGACGAGCGGCGCGAGGATGCCGAAGATGCCCGCCGGCGGCTTTGGCGAAGCCGTGGCCGGCTGGCCCG
>JAJXZZ010000199.1 GCA_021779795.1 Acidobacteriota bacterium
GCGTGATGTCGGTGAAACGGCGCGCGTCGGCCAGCCCGGCCACCGGGTCGGGCAAGGCGCACCAGCTCGAGCAGCAGGCGCTCGTCGCGCTCGCGTTCGCGGGAGCGATCGGGGAGGAGTGAGGGCAGGGATTGAGATCGTGAGATCGTGCGATCTTGCGAAGTACGAAGTACGAAGTACGAAGTACGAAGTGCGAAGTACGAAGTGAGATGTGAGGGGGAGCTTATGAGACCGTTCGCATCGCTCTCGCTGCTGTGGTCCGCGGCGCTCCTGGCCGCGTGCGGCAGCAGCAGCACCGGCGGCGGCACCACTCCTCCGCCGAGCGCGACCGGGCAGTTCGCCGTGGTCGCGTGGGGCGAGCTCGGCATGCACTGCATCGACGGCAAGGACTATTCCGTGTTCGCGGTCCTGCCGCCGTTCAACACCATCCATGCCCAGGTGATCTCGATGGGGACGCCCTCGTCGCTCGTCACCTCCGGGGTGACGGTCACCTACGAGGCCGTCGCCGACGCCACGGGATCCATCAACACCTCAAGCGCGGCGAAGACCAATTTCTGGACCTACGTCCAGGCGCTGTTCCACGTCAACGTCCCACCGGACGTGGGCCTCACGAACGTCGGCGTGCAGAGCCTCGCGCCGAAGCCGATGACCTACGACGCCGTCCTCGGCGACTGGAAGGCGGAGGGCATCCCGACCATCCCCTACGACGATGCCGGCGCGTCGAACGCGTACCCGATGGCGAAGATCGTGGTGCGCGACGCCCGGAACGCCGTGCTGGCCACGACGAAAGTCGTGCTCGCGGTGAGCGACGAGATGAACTGCCGGACGTGCCACGCGTCGGGGAGCGACCCGGCGGCGATGCCCGCCTCGGGCTGGGAGAACGCCGCCGACCCGGCCAGGGACGTGAAGTGGAACATCCTTCGGCTGCACGACCAGAACGAGAACGTCGCCGCGATGCTGCCGGCGCTGGCGGCGGCCGGCTACGCCTACCAGGCGAGCTTGTACGACACGGCGAAGGCCGGGACGCCGATCCTGTGCGCCGCCTGCCACGCGTCGAACGTGCTCGGCACGACAGGGGTCGCGCCGGCGGTGCAGTTGACCACCGCGATGCACTCCAGGCACGCGGGCGTCGTGAACCCGGCCACCGGCGTCACGCTCGACAGCTCCACCACGTCGCTCGGCTCGTGCTATCTCTGCCACCCGGGGGTGAACACCAGGTGCCAGCGGGGCGCGATGCATGCCGTCGAGTGCTTCAACTGCCATGGCAACCTGAGCGCCGTGGGCAATCCCGCGCGGGCCGGGTGGCTGGACCTTCCCGCGTGCCAGATGTGCCACAGCGGCGGCCAGCGCTATCCGACGACGTTCAGCTCGCCGGGCGTCTGGCGCACGACCTCGGACATGCAGTTTGCGACCACCCCCAACGAGCCGCTCCAGGGCAAGAGTCTCTACCGCTACAGCACCGGCCATGGCGGGGTCTACTGCTCCGGCTGTCACGGCTCGCAGCACGCGGAATACCCGTCGCTCCAGCCGAACGACAACGCCGCGCCGATCGCCTTGCAGGGGTATGCGGCGAAGCTGACCGAGTGCACGACCTGCCACGCCACGGTTCCGACCACGTCGAACGGCGGGCCGCACGGCCTGCACGCGGTCGGGCAGGCCTGGGTGCAGGCGCATCCGAGCTACGCGCGGTCGAACCTCGCGCCGTGCGCGACGTGCCACGGGGCGGACTACCGCGGGACGGTGCTCTCGGCGGCAGCCACGGCGCGGACGTTCAGCGTCGAGGGGGGGACCCGGTCGTTCGCGGCCGGCACCATCATCGGGTGCTACAGCTGCCACGATGGGCCGAACGGAGGATAGGGGAGAGGGGGAGGGGATCTTGCGATCTTGCGATCGGGCGATCTTGCGAAGTACGAAGTACGAAGTGCGAAGTACGAAGTACGAAGTGAGAGAGGGCGAACGGGGAATCGGGGAATCGTGCGATCGTGCGATCGTGCGAGCGAGCGAGCGATCTAGCGATCTGGCGATCTGGTGATCTGGCGATCTGGCGATCCGGGCTGCAGCTCGAGCCGCTGCTCGGCTACCGACTCGATCTTGCCGCGGCTGTAGAACACCGGGAAGTACCGGCCGCGCGACCAGAGGCCGAACAGGTCCCGATAGTGCGGGCTCGCCGGGTCCCCCGACTGGCCCGGGTTGTTCAGGCCGAGCGCCGTGTCCCAGTTCTCGGTGTCGATCAGGATCTTGAACGAGCCTCCGGCGGTCTGGTTGTCGCCGCCGCCGGTCGCGTCCACCGTGAGTGCGTCCCCGTGCCTCGGCGCCGGCCCCACGTCGAGCCGCGCGCGCGTCTCGGCGTTCACGGCCCGATCGAGCGGATGGCGGATCAGCGCGTGGTGGTAGCCGTTCTGCCCCCACTGCCACTTCGACATGTCGGGGCCGAGTTTCTTCGTGAGGTCGGTGACGGCCTCGGCCAGGCTCCGGACCAGCAGGTCGTCGCGGCCGGCGATCGGGTCCGGGCCGAACCGGCCGTCGGGGGCGTCGAGCCAGTCCACCACCGACTTGACGCTCGGGCTGCCCGGCGCGCGCAGCGAGCTCCGCCAGAGGAACTGCTGCGCCTCTTTCGTCGCGACGACGTCCTTCACGTTCGCCACGAGCCGCCGGAACCACATCTCGTAGATGCCGGCCGGCACCGAGTCGGCCTCGACCCGGTCGTCCCAGCCGACGAGCAGGTCGCGCGCCCGCGCGACCGTCGGGTCGTCGATCGGGATCCCCTTCAGCAGCGGCGCGAGGCTCCGCGCGGGAATCGAGAGGTCGTCGTTCTGGAGCCGCATCATGTCGGGCAGGGTGTGCAGCCGGCCGCTCCCGAGCACTTCGGTGATGCGCGACGAGCGGTACGGATCGGCCCACGTGAAGTGCACCGCGTCCGGGTACGGGTAGTCCCGCGGGACCAGGTCGTTGTTGGCCGTCACGATGAAGCCGCGCGGCGGGTTGACGGCGTGCGGCAGCGCCTCGATCGGCAGGTAGCCGGCCCACTCGTAGCGCCCGTCGCCGGGCACCGGCACGAGTCCCGACCAGTTCGGCCGGATGGGCGTCACCCCCACCGCCTGATAGCCGATGTGGCCGGCGCGGTCGGCCCACACCATGTTCTCCGAGGGAATCCGGCTGAACGAGCACGCCTCGCGAAACTCTCCCCAGTTCTTCGCCTGGTCCATGCGGAGGCTCGCCAGGTACGGGGCGCCGCCAACGTCCATCCACGCCGCGCGCAGCGCGTAGGCCTTGTGATGCGCCGCGTCCTCGTAGAGCACCGGCCCGTGCCGCGTGTACTTCAGATCGACGGCCACCGGGGCCTGCCCCTTGACCGGGATCGTGTCGTGAACGACGCGCATCGGCTCCCACGCGCCCCGGTACTTGTACTCGCTCGGATTGGCGGGGTTCGTGTCGTACACGTAGAGGTCTTCGCTGTCGGCGCCGAAGATCGTGAGCCCCCAGGCGCCGTACTCGTTGTGGCCGATCGACACGCCGGGCAGCGTCGGCTCGCCGCCGCCGATCACGTTCCAGCCCGGGGCGACCAGGTGCACCCAGTAGCGGAGCGACGGCGCGCTCTGCGCCCGGTGGGGATCGTTCATCATCAGCGGGAACCCGCTCGGCGTGCGGCTGCCGCCCACCACCCAGTTGTTGCTGCCGATGTCCTCCGGGCGGGCGGCGGCCTCGTCCTCGTCGCCCCGCGGTTCGGGGCTCGAGGCCCGGGCCGCGGCGATGACGATGTCCTCGGGCCTGAAGACGACCGGCGCGCGGAACGCCGCGTAGAGATCGAGGATCCGGTTCGACAGCAGCGCGGCGTCGATGGCCGGATCGACCGCCAGGTCCGGGTCGCCCGCCTGGAAGTAGGTCAGGGCCTTCACCTTCTTCGCGCCGAGCAGGCGGACGGCCTGCGCCATCAGCAGCTCCTGCTCGATGTTCGCGAGCAGGGCGTTGTGGCGCGAGATGACGACGGCCGGCGTCCACGGCCGGGGCTCGATGCCGAGCAGCGAGAACTCGATCGGCAGCGATGCCTTGTTCGCGAGCGCCTCCGCGACGTACGCGTTGACGCCGTCGACGTAGGCGGTGACGATCGCCTGGCCGTGCGGGTGATACCAGTTCAACTCGGCCGTCAGATCGCCGCGGAACATGTGCAGCCGCGTGCCGATGTCCCGCTTCAGCTCGCGCGGACCCAGGATCTCGGCCATCGTCCCGGTCGCCTGGCGCCGCCACATCTCGAACTGGAAGAGGCGGTCGCGGGCGGCGGCATAGCCCTGGGCGAAGAACAGGTCGTGCTCGTTCTTCGCGTAGACGTGGTTGATGCCCCACCGATCGCGGAGGATTTCGACCGGCTGCGAGAGGCCGGCGGCATGGAGGGTGACCGAAGGGGCCTGGGCGACGCCCGCCCGGGGGGATGCCGTGAACGCGACGACGAGGAGGAGGACGAGGGAGGCGAGGATCGCGCGCATGCGCGGATGGTAGACCAACCAGGGCCGCCAGCCAAGAGCCGCCGTGGGCCCTGCGGCCGTGGGCGCCGGGCCTCTAGACCGGGCCACGTGGCGCCGCTGCTCTGCGGCGGGCCCACGTCATGAGGCGGCTTCGACCGCTGCCGCCCGCAAGGTGCTAGAATCGCCTCGCCGCTCCAGCCGCACGATGCTCGTCGTTCGACACCTCACGATTCCCAGGAGGGACCTTGGAATCAGGTACCTCGAAAACGCGCCTCGGCCCGTCTCGCTCGCACACGCTCGACCTGGCTGGCCTGGCGCCAGGCACCGTCCTCGCCGAACGCTACCGGATCGTCGCCCGACTTGGCCGCGGGGGCATGGGCGAGGTGTACCGCGCGGACGACCTGCGCCTCGGCCAGGGGGTTGCCCTCAAGTTCCTTCCTCCCGAGCTCGAGGCCAACCCGCTGGCACGAGACCGCCTGCTGGCCGAGGTGCGCAGCGCCCGCACCGTCTCGCACCCCAACGTCTGCCGCGTGTACGACGTCGGCGAGGTGGATGGACGGGTGTTCCTGACGATGGAGTACATCGACGGGGAGGACCTGGCGTCGCTGCTGCGGCGGATCGGCCGCCTCCCGGCGGCGAAGGCTCTCGAGATCGCCCGGCAGCTGTGCGCGGGGTTGGCGGCGGCGCACGACCGCGGTGTGCTGCATCGGGACCTGAAGCCCGCCAACGTGATGATTGACGGTCGGGGGCAGGCGCGGCTCACCGACTTCGGCCTCGCGGTGGACGCGGATCGGGCGGCCGGACCGGGACGGCGGGAAGTGGACCTGGCCGGGACGCTCGCCTACATGGCCCCGGAGCGCTTCGAGGGTGCCCCGGCCACCGTCCAAAGCGATCTCTACGCGCTCGGCCTTGTCCTCTACGAGGTCTACACGGGCAGGCCGGCGATCAGCGCCACGACGGCCGAGGGCTGGCACCGGGCGCACGGCGAATCGGCGCCGAGCCATCCCTCGACCCTGGTGACGGACATCGAGCCTGGCGTGGAGCGCGCGATCCTGCGCTGCCTGGAAAAAGACCCGATGCAGCGCCCGGCTTCGGCCGCGCGAGTCGCCGCGGCGCTGCCCGGCGGCGACCCGCTGGCGGCCGCCCTCGCGGCCGGTGAAACGCCGTCGCCAGAACTGGTGGCCGCTTCCGGCGAGGAGGGCACGCTGACGCGCAAGCAGGCGTGGTTCTGGTTCGGTTCGAGCCTGGCCGCGCTGGTCCTCGCCGTCACGCTGGGCAGCGTGTGCCAGCTTGCCAACCTCGCGCCGGTGAACGATCCCACGCTGCAACGGGCGAAGGCGCGGCAGATCCTCGCCCGCCTCGGGTATCGCGATTCGCCGGCCGACAGCGCTTCGTACTACGCCGCCAATGAAGCCTACCTGAGCACGCTCGTGAGCACGCGCCCGGCTCGCGAGTGGTTCACCGGGCCGGCGCACGCGTGGCCCGGTGCGTTGCTCTTCGCTTATCGGGAGAGCCCGGTTCCGTTGTTCACCTGGGCTCCGCTCGGGGACGTGGACGCCGTCGATCCCGCCCCGCTCTACCCGGACGACGCCTCTCTCACGCTCGACGGGCGTGGGCGGCTGCTCACCCTTCGGGTGGGCGGCCTGGCCTTCCGCCCATCCGGGCCACCGCCGGCCGGGCCCGCGGACTGGGGCCCCCTGTTCGCCGCCGCCGGGGTGGACGCGACCGCGCTCCAGGACGCGACGGTCGAGTGGCCGCCGGTTGTGACCGCCGACGAGAGCCGGGCCTGGGAGGGCCGCTTCGAGGGGAACAACGTCAGGGTGGAGGCCAGCGCGTACCGGGGGCGGCCG
>JAJXZZ010000200.1 GCA_021779795.1 Acidobacteriota bacterium
TCAAGCGCTTCCTGGGAACCCGCCCCATCTGCATGTACACGGACACGTCCGCCTCCAGTCACAGGTTGCCGCGAAGCGCCTGCTCGCGCTCGATGGCCTCGAAGAGCGCCTTGAAGTTTCCCTTCCCGAACCCGCGGCTCCCCTTCCGCTGGATCACCTCGAAGAAGAGCGTCGGGCGGTCCTCGACCGGCCTGGTGAACAGCTGCAGCAAGTACCCGTCCTCGTCGCGATCGACCAGGATGCCGAGGTCGCGGACCATGCCGGTCTCCTCGTCGATCCGGCCCACGCGGTCCGCCAGCGCCTCGTAGTACGCGGCCGGGACCGCCAGGAACGTCACGCCGCCGCCCTTCAGCGCGCGGACGGTGCGGGCGATGTCGGTCGTCAGCATCGCGATGTGCTGCACGCCGGGCCCGCCGTAGAAGTCGAGGTACTCGTCGATCTGGCTCTTCTTCCGCCCGGGCGCCGGCTCGTTGATCGGGAACTTGATCGCGTACGCGTCGTCGGACATCACGATGCTCATCAGGGCGCTGTACTCGGTCGAGATGTCCTTGTCCTCGAAGGTGAGGTAGCGCTTGAATCCGAGCACGTCCGAGTACCAGGCGGCCCACTCGTTCATCTTCCCGAGCTCGACGTTGCCGACGATGTGGTCGATCCGCAGCAGCCCGGCGTCGGCTCCCGCGGCGGGCTGCTCCCGGTAGCCCGGCAGGAACGGGCCGGCGTAGCCGTTCAGCGAGATGAACGAGTGGATCGTGTCGCCGTAGGTGTGGATGGCGGCACGGTGGATCGTGCCGTGCTCGTCGCTCTCCTCGCGGGGCTCGAACGCCGGGCGGGCGCCGCGCCTGACCGCCTCGCGGAACGCCGCCTCGGCGTCGTCGACCTCGAACGCGATGTCACGCACGCCGTCGCCGTGCCGGGCGACGTGGGCCGAGGCGGGATGGTCGGCGGAGAGCGGAGAGGACATGACCAGCCGGATGGTGCCCTGTCGCAGCGCGTGCGACGCCAGGGCGCGCTGGCCGGTCTCGAGGCCGGCGTAGGCAAAGCGCGTGAACCCGAACGCGCGCCGGTAGTATTCGGCGGCCTGGAGCGCGTTGCCCACCCAGAACTGGACGTGGTGGATCTTCCGCAGCTTGAGAGGGTTCTCTTCCATGCGAACCTCCCCCTCTTGGCATCATACACCGCGGTGCGCGGGCGGCAGGCGCCCGCCAGGCGCGCCCGGCGCCGGAGGGAACGAGGCTACCGCTCCGCCTCGCCCGGCGCTACTGTAGGAGCAGAGGCGTGATCACCCGGCATGCTGCCGCCCGGGAGCCCGGCCTCGGCTGCCGGGTCCCGCGGTGGTTCCGACGGAGACAGGCATGGACCAGCCCCCTCTCGACATGGACGTCTACCGGAACCCTCCCGACGTCGATCACCTCGAGCTCGAACCGGGCCATCCCGGGCTCGGGGACGGCGGATACATCCGGCGCCGCCACGCCCTGTTCGCCGCCTGCCGGGCGGCGAGGCTCCTGGGACAGCCGCCGCCGGTCATCGACTACACGGACGAGGAGGAGCGCATCTGGCGGCAGGTGGCCCCGAGGCTGGACGCGCTGCACGTGCGCCACGCGAGCCGCGTCTACCTGGACGCCAAGCGCGAGCTGAAGATCAGCGAGGATCGCATCCCGCAGTTGCGCGCCCTGAGCGAGCGCCTGCGGCAGGTCAGCGGCATGCACCTCGTGCCGGCCGAAGGCCCCATCGCCTACCGGACCTTCTACTCGTACATCGCCGACCGCGGCTTCCCGGTCACGCAGTTCATCCGGCACGGCTCGAAGCCCGAGTTCACGCCGGAGCCGGACATGATCCACGACTGCCTCGGGCACGTGCCGCCGCTGCTCAACCCCGACTACGCGTCGCTGCTGACGCTGATCGGGCGGGCCGCCGTCACCGTGCCCACCGGCGACCAGGTGCTGGCGCTCAAGCGGCTCAGCTGGTTTTCGATCGAGTTCGGCCTGATCGAGCAGGAAGGCGAGACGAAGGTGTTCGGGGCGGGCATCCTCTCGTCGATCGGCGAGATTCCCAACTCGCTGTTCTCGAAGGATGTCGAGCGGCGCCCGTTCCGGACCGCCGAAGTGATCGAAACCGACTACGACTCGTCGCGGATGCAGGACCTGCTGTTCGTGATCCCGTCGCTCGGGTTCCTGAAGCACGAGGTCGAGACGCTCGTCGGGCGGTTCGGCGTCCCCTTGAACCGCGACACCGCGATGGGCGGGTGAGGGCCGGGCGGCCCGGCATCGGGCCGCCGCCCGGCGTCATGATCTCCCAGAACATCATGTGGTTGACGTGCCCGCCGCCGTTGTTGCGGACGGCCGTGCGAATGCCATCGGGAACGGCGGAGCGATCGCGCAGCAGGTCCACCGCCGACTTCGACTGCAGCGCCGGGTGCTGCTCGAGCGCCGCGTTGAGGTGGTTGACGGAGCCGCCGTGATGCTTCTCGTAGTGAATCCGCATCGTCGTCCCGTCGATGTGCGGTTCAAGGGCGTTGAAGGCCTACTGGAGCTTGGGCAGTTGATGGGCCACAGTGGGCCTCCTTTGGTCACTGCCGTCCAGGTTGAACCGGATACGACCGTTGTACCAAGGAAGCCTGCGGAGGGCGGCGGACGGTCCCGACGCGGGGCGCCCCCGCCTCGACCAGAAGCACACCCGCGGCGCGTCTTCAGTGCGAGCCGGCGTGGGACAGGTGCGCGGAAGCCGGCAGGACCCGGTCGAGGCCGAGGCGCCGCAGCACCACGGCGAAGCGGGGGTCGGAGCGCAGGCGGTCGGCGCGGCGGTCCCAGGTGATGTAGGGCAGGAAGCTCGATCGCTCGGCCAGCGCCTTGTCGAGCCACTCGAACGCGCGGGCCTTGTCGCCGAGCGCCGCGTAGACCAGGCCGATGTCGTACGCGGACACGTACCCGGTCGCGGCGCGGTCCAGCAGTTCGGCGAGCACGGATTCGGCGGCGCGGCGGTCGCCTGATTCCGCGAGCGCCTCGCCGTACGCCGAGAGCGCGACCGGCGCCTTGTCGGTCAACTGCACCGACACCCGCAACTCGGACAGCGCCTCGGGGAACTCTTCCTTCCGCTCGTAGGCCCACCCGAGGATCAGGTGCGCGAAGAACGACTTCGGCTGGCGCTGCAGGCAGCGCAGCTCGCTCTCGATCGCCCGGTCGTACTGTCGCACGGACAGTTGATGCCACCCGAATCACGTGGCGGCGCCAAGCCCCACCGGGTCGATCTGGAAGGCCCGGGCCATCTCGGCCATCGACTCGGCGCGCCGCCCCACGGTCAACAGGTAGTGGGAGTACATGTGGCGCACCTCCGAGTTGCTCGGGTTGAGCTCGAGCGATCGGCGGAACTCGCGCTCCGCGCCGGCCCAGTCCCACTCGTACTGCAGCTTCTCGGTCGCCAGCCAGGCGTGCGCCTCGGCGTCCCGGTCGTCGATCTCGATCGCTTTGAGCGCCGCCTCCTTCATCGTGGGGAAGGCCTCCCTGGGCGGCATCATGCCGAAGAAGGCGCGGTCGAACCAGGCGCTCGCGATCTTGGTATAGGCCGGCCCGTAGTTCGGATCGGCGGCCACCGCGCTGCGGAACTCGGCCACGGCCTGGTCGGTCCTCCCCTCGTCGAGGAAATAGAGGCCGCGCAGGTAGGCCTCGTAGACCGCCGGAGCCACGCGCGCCGGCGTCCGCACGCTCGCCGGATCGACCGTCACGCCCACCTGCCGCGCGATCGCCTCGGCCACCTCCTCCTGCATCGCCATCGTGTCTCCGAGGTCGCGGTCGTAGCTCGCCGCCCACACCTGGCGGTCCGACGACGCCTGAAGGAGCTGCGCGGTGATGCGCACGTGGGCGCCCTCGCGCACCACCGTGCCTTCGACGATGGCGTCGGCCTTCAGCTCGCGCGCGATCGCCGGGAGGGGCATGTGCGAGTCGGCGTAGAGAGCCGAGGACTGCTGCGAGACCACGCGCAGCGCGGGGATGCCGCCGAGTTCGGTCACGAGCAGGTCGGTCATCGCCGCGGCGAAACGCCGCTGGTCGGGGTCCGCGGACAGGCTGCGCAGCGGGAGCACGGCCACCGAGCGGCCGACCGCGGCCGCCGGCGTCCCGAGTCCGAACGGCCGGGCCCGCCAGGCCACCACGGCGACGGCGAGCACCGCGACGGCCGCCACGGCCCATCGCAGTCGCGCCACGCGCCTCCGGCCGGCCGGGGCGGGGGGTGTCGGCTCCGCGGGCGCCGATTCCGCGATGGTCGGTTCCGCGAGCAAGGGCGCCGGCAGGTCTGCCGGCGCCGGCCCCGGCGCCTGGGCCTCGTCGTCGATCCGCCGCACCTCGCCGACGAACCGGTAGCCACGCCGGGGCACGGTTTCGATGTAGCGCCGCTCGTCGTCGCCGAGCGCCCGGCGGACGGCGGCCACGTTGACCGAGAGCACCGCCTCTTCGACGAACGCGTCGGGCCACAGGCGCTCGAGCAGCTCCTGCTTCTCCACCAGGTGCCCGGCACGCTCCAGCAGGAGCGCCAGCACGGAGAAGGCCTTCCCGGTGAGCGGCACCGGCTGCTGATCGCGCAGGAGCAGGCTCTCGCCGACATCGAGCTGAAAGGGCCCGAACGCGTATCGCGGCCCGGAAACACTCATCTTCTCGCCTCTTTGGAACCTCTTTGGAACCTCTTTGGAAGAGTTTCGGCTCCGCTTAAGGACGGATGCCAGGCCCGCCCGCTATCGTCGGCGCTGTCGTTGGGGATGCGGGGCGAATCCTACCACAAGACGCCGCGAGCATCCGGGATTTTAGAGGTCCCGGGCCGCGGGCGCCGGATGCCGGCCCCGCCAGCTGAACAGGAGGATGTGATGGCCGTGTTACGGAAACTCTGGATCCTGGTCCCCGTTTGCCTGCTGGTCCTGGCGCCTGCCGCCCTCGCCGGCCCGCCGCGCATCACCGCGGTCGACTACCCCGGCGCCGTCTTCACTGCCGCCTTCGGCATCAACCCGGCCGGCGACATTGTCGGCGGATACTCGATCGATGGAAGCGACGAACACGGCTTCCTGCTGCGCCACGGAACCTTCTCGCCGTACGACTATCCGGGCGCGGCGTGGACCGAGTTCGAGGCGATCACCCCGCAAGGGGACATCCTCGGGGAGTACGGCCTCACCGATTACACGGTCCACGGGTTCATCCTGCGGGACGGCGCGCCCTACCCGATCGACGTGCTCGGGCAGCCCAGCGACAAGGGCCTGCCGAACACGATGCCCGTGCACATCAGCCCGGAGGGCACCGTCGTCGGTTGCTACCACCAGAGCGATGCCGACGGGAATGTGTACCTGGAGACCATGTACGGCTACGTGATGAAGCCGGATGGCGGCGTGGAATCGTTCGACATGGAAGCGTCGATGCACAACGGGGTGAACGCCGCCGGTGACATCGTCGGCATCTACTACAACGAGGACGGCATCGTGCCGCAGAGTTACCTCATCCACAACGGCAAGGTGTCCTGGTTCTCGTTCCCGGGCTCTTTGGTGACCCAGGCGTGGGACATCAGCCCGACCGGCGCGATCGTCGGCTTCCACCGGAACGCGGCCGGGATCCATGGCTTCGTGCTGGCCAGGGGCGAGTGGACCTCGTTCGACGTGCCGGGATCGACGCTGACCAAGGCGTTCGGCATCAACGCCGGAGGAGACGTGGTCGGCTACTACTACGACGCGAACGGCGTCCACGGCTTCCTGCGCAGCAGGCAGGGGCGGTAGGCGGCTGCCGGCTTCCCGCGAGGCGCGTCCGTCCCGCGGGAAGCCGCCCGTGCTTCGGCGGCGCGCCGGGTGGCCACCCCGTGTATGATGAGCCGGGCGCGCGGGCGGTCGCAGCGCCAGGGAGGAGACATGAAGCGAAGCACGCTGATCCTGATGGTCCTGGCGGCCCTGGCGGCGCCGGTCGGCCCCGCGCGCGCCCAGGCCGCCTTCACGGTGGCCGGGGTCGTCGCGCAGCCCGGGACGGTCGCGTCGGGCGAGGTGCAGATTCCCGCGCGCGGGAGCGACGCGGGCACGATCATTCCGTTCTCGATCGTCAACGGCTCGAGACCCGGCCCGGTGCTGACGCTCGTCGCGGGCACCCACGGCGCCGAGTACCCGCCCATCCTGGCGCTGCAGCGGCTCCGCGCGTCGATCGACCCGAAGACGCTGGCGGGCACGGTCGTGATGGTCCACGTCGCCAACATGCCGGCCTTCCTCGGGCGCGCGGTCTACTACACGCCCGGAGATCACAAGAACCTGAACCGCGTCTTCCCGGGCCGCGCCGACGGCACCATC
>JAJXZZ010000201.1 GCA_021779795.1 Acidobacteriota bacterium
CGTGACCGTCAGGTCTCCGGTCGTCGCGACGCCCACGGCATCGGCGAGGCGTCCCACGGGCCGAATCACCATCCGGCTGAGGAACACGCTCAGGGCCAGGGTGAGCAGGAGCGTGCCGACGAGGAACGTCGCCAGCGAGTAGGCGAGCAGCGCGCGCTGCTCGGCATCGGCCGCGGCCATCGACAGGGTCACGCTTGCCGCGCCGAGGACGTCGCCTGCCTTGGCCTTCGTGTGACAGCCGAGGCAGCTCGATTCGGCGACGATCGGCCGCAGGTAGCGGATCGTGTGGGCGTCGTGGTCGGTGACGACGACGGGCTGGCCGTTCTCGAGGACCTGACGTTCGAGCTCGTCGACCGGCTGTGCGTCCTTGGCGACGCCGAAGTCCCTCTCGGTGATCGCGCTGCGCACGGACGCGATGCGCTTGACCTCCGAGCCTCTGGCCATGTCCTGGGTGAAGCGCCGGAGCCCATCCATGTCGTTGGTCTCGGTGAACGACTGAATGGCGAGCGCGGCGGCGGTGGCCACCGCCGTCGCCGCATCCTCGACGCGCCGCTGCGAATCCACCCTCGCCCTCGCCCCGATGAGCGCCTGGGCCGTGCCCATGGCCACGCCCAAGGTGGCGATGACTACCATGTTGACCTTTGTCCGCAGGCTGACCCGGGACCAGTATGCAAGCGCCGCCGCCATTGCTTCTCCCCTCTGCGTCGCCGGCCGCCGCAGACCGCCGCGCGACTCCATCGGTTAAGAGGACGAGCACCTGTATTCGGGTACCCATTGTACTGCGACGGAGCTGTTCTGCGAGATCTCTTGGCGACGGAACCAACGCCGTGGCGCTCCGGTCCCGTGCCGCACCGATCGAGTGCTGCCTCAAAGCCGGCTCGCCCTCGAGGCGCGCTTGGCGGGCATCAAGGCCGGTGATTCACCCAAGGAGGTGAGATGGCGGTGCGTGGTTGCGATCTTTCTGCGCTATCTTCGTACGTCACAAATGTCAAAGGTCGTGCTGCGGGCAGGAGCAGAAAACCAGGTCGAGGAGGGAAGATGAAGAGACCGGTCGTGACCAGGATTCTCCCCCGAACACTCGGCATTGCGGCGGTCCTCTTTGCCGCCGTGCAGGCGCCGTCGGAGAGCCTCGCTCAAGCCTCCAAGCCGCCGGTGGTCTCCCTCAAGCCCTTCATCCAGACGGGGGTGTGGCAGCTGGACATCACGTGGACCGCGAAGGACGCGTACGACGACGAGGACTGGTCGGCCACGCTCGAGCTCACCGCGACCGCACGCTTCATCCTCCGGCAGAGCGACAGGCGGGACGACTGGGGCCATTGGCACGCGGAGGCCGTGCAGTCCGGGAACTTGGTCCTCAGCGGCGTCCTCGTCCACAAGAGCGATCACTCCAGGACAGAGTACCGACAGGATCCGAGCCGGAAGCCGGAGGGAGGCGTTCTCTTCGACATCGGCGGCGCGACGCCGGGATACCAGTTGACCGTCAACGTGGCGTACCCGGCCAAGCTGACGAATCCGCTCCTGGGCACCGTCGACACCGTGGTCAACCTCCAGACCACGAACATCCTGGATTCGCCGCCCGTCTTCTGCACCGGCCCGCTGCCCGCGTCGGGGAAAGCGATCCACGGCTCCCTGGTCATCCCCTGGGAGACGGCGCCGTTCGTCAGCCCGTTTCCACGCGCCAAAGTGGCGATCCAGTACGTCCTCCAGCCTCTGACCGACCTGGCGCCCCTCGTGCCGCCCAAGAGGTAGCGGTCATCGCAGCGATCCCAGCGATCACCATCTCTCCGACGACCTGGTACCTATCCATAGGCTCCAACGCCTTGATCTCGATGGGTGGCTGGTGCGGTCCGAGACCGATAGATGCTCGAACGAAAGACCGGCTGCGCAGAACCGACCCACGCACGAAACCCGGCCTCACGCGCCACACGCTCGCCGGCATCTCAGCCTGCGAAGGGACGAACCTCGTCCCCTTGACGCGAGGCTCCTGACGAGCGGCACCCTTAGCGCTTGCCCTGGCGCTCGAGCTGCAGCTCCCACCGGATGATCTCATCTTGGGCCGTGCGGGCGTCGGGCGCCCCAGGCGCCGCCTCCAGGTAGATCTTCATCAGCCGTATGGCCTCGCCGTGGCGCTTGAGCTGGCCGTTGAGCAGCGCGGCGTTGTAGTACAGCTTGGGAACGTACGGCGCCAGGCGTATCGCCCGGGTGAACTCAGGCAGGGCGCCCTTCAAGTCGCCGTCTTTGATCAGCACCTCGCCGCGCACCACGTGGCGGCGCGCCTCCTCGGGCAGCTCGGGCGGGGTCGGCAACTTGCCCGCGGCCGCGAATAGCGCGGCGCGCAGAATCACGGCGTCCTGCTCGTCGCTCGCGAGCCGTAGCGCGCCGACATACTCGCCGAGCGATTCCGCAACCTTGCCCTCGGCCTCGAGCGCCCGTGCCCGGTCGAGATGCCCCTGACGAAGCGGCGCCAGCGCGGTGGTCAGCGCCGTCCGCTCGCGCGAGAGCGGCACGTTGCGCGGGTCGAACATGTTGCGGTTCTCGTCGTAGATCTCGGCCGCCTTCTCGATCTCCCCCTTGCGGGCGAGACACAACGCCTGCGCCACCTGGCGGAACGGCACCTCGACGTGGTTGGCGTTGGTCCGGATGACTGCCAGCGCGTCGTCGAGCTTTCCTGCATCGATCAACGCGAACCCGCGCGCCGTGCGCGCCCAGGAGTCGTCGGTCTTGAGCGCCGTGGCCTTCTCGGCGAACGCGGCCGCGCGGTCGAGCTCGCCTTTAGCCCGGTAACACAGCGACTGGAGGGCGTAACCCTGTGCCGCCGCTCCCGGTCGCAGGAGCTCGCGCACGACGTCCACCGTGAACGGCAAGAACTTCCCCCGGCGACCGAGTTTGAGCGCCACCTTCGTGCCGGGCGGGCCAGAGATCATCTCCGCGACCTGCTCCACCGTTGATACGCCCTTCGCGTTCGAGATGGACCCCATGCCCGCCTTGGCGACCTTCTCGCCGTCGACCTTGTAGAGCCAGTCGCCGACGAGGATGCCGGCCCGCGCGGCGGGACTGCCGGGCTCGACGCTGCCGACGTAGAACGGGGCGGGGACCGTCGTCAGCGTAATGCCGATCCGACCTTTCTCGGCGTCCGCGACCATGGCGTTGGCCATCGCGATCGCCTCGTCGTACCGGCCCTGAAGGTAGCGGGAGAGCGCCAGCCAACGTTGTGCCTCGGGCCTCTTGCCAGCTTCGAACGCCTTGGCGAACGCAGTCGCCGCGTCGTCGAAAAGCGCCGCCCGGACCGAGAGGTGGCCGAGCGCCTCCAGCAAGCTCGGGTCCTGCGGCGCGAGCTCGAGGCCCTTGCGGACGGTGTCGAGGCCGCTGTCGAGGTCGTCCTTCTGCAGGTAGCACGCGGCGATGGTGTAGAACGCCGCCGGCATCGGCTTGATCTCGTTGACGCGCCTCGCGGCCGTGATCGCGTCGTCCCACCGCCCGAGAGCGAACTCGACGTCGGCGAGCAGCTTGTAGTTTGCGGGATCCTGCGGCTGGGCGACGATCGCCGCCTTGGCGGCGACGAGCGCCTCGCCCGGCTGCCCGAGCGCAAGCTGCGCCGCACCGAGCGTCCACTGCATGTCGCCGTCGTTTGGATTCAGGCGGAGGCCGCGCTGGACCGTCTCCACCGCCTTGCGGTTGTCGCCGGAGAGCCGGTACGCGTTCGCCAGCCAGGCGTAGTACCTCGGGTCGTTGACGTTGGACTTGTCCTGGGCGACGCTGGCGTCGGTCCAGATGAAGATCGCCAGTGGATAGTCGCCCTTGGCGAACGCCTCCCGACCCTCCTGCCACTTGAAAGCGAACGCCGGGGTCGCGGCCGCTGCCATGAAGAGGGCAGCGAGCGCGGCGGCGCGGAGCCTTGACATGGAGCCCTCCTTCACGCGGCGGAAGCCGCCTGGAGCTGGCGTTGCACGGCTTCGAGCTCGTGCCGGATCGATTCCTTCTGCGTCTCGAGGTCCGTGATCGCCTGCGTCACGGAGTCGAGCGCGCGTGCGGCCTCGTCGCGGTCGCGCTGCGCCTCGGCGAGCCGGCGCTCGGCCGCGGCCACGCGAACCGCGTCATCGGGCCTGACCTGCGCCCTGGCCGCCTGGGCCTGCGCTATGGCCGCCTCGCCCTGCTGGCGCGCCGCCTCGGCGCGGCTCCTCTCGGCGCGCAGTTCCCGCAGTCGCTCCTCGATGTCCTGCAGGTGCGCGGCGCGAGCCCGGACGAGCTCGAGCGCTTTCGTGCTCACGGCCAGCGAGGGCCCGGCCTCTTCGGTGGACGGCTCGGGGCGCCCCGGGCCGGGGATCGGCTGCATCTTCGGAAACGAGCACGCCGCCACGACCGGCTGCCCGCGCATCGCGCGATCACCTTGCTCGCTGAGGACGCGGGCGCGTGCCGGGTCCGTGTCCACGGCCGCGAGCGCCATCTGCGAGAAGTAGGCGGCGCAGAGCGCGCGCTGCCAGTCCTGCAGCCCCGAGGTATCGAACGTCGCGCGCGAGAGGGGCGCGAACTCCGGGCCGTCGGCCGGCGGCGTCTCCCACTTGAAGCCCTCGAGGCCGCGGATCGGCGTGGACTCCGGCACGGGGGCCGGCGTCGGCGCCTGCGGCGTGGCGCCGGTCCCGTGCAGCCGGTCGAGCAGCTCCTGGCCCTCGCTCTCGGCCCGGGTCTTGGCGGTCGCGCGCGCCCTGGCCGCGTGCACCTGGAACGCCTGCCACTCGGCGAGGAACTTCCTGTTCAGCGCCTCGAGCTGTTTCTGCGCGGCCTCCGCGGCGGCGCGCTGCGCGTCGATGGCGGAGGTGTCGACCTCGATCGGTTCGAACGCGGTGGCGAGGAGCCCGCCGATCAGGGAGCCCGCCATCCCCGCCGCGAACGACTTCGGCGTCCCGAAGAACGTGCCGTTGCTGAACGAGGTGCACTTCGGGGTCGAGTCGTTGGTCGGACACTTGCAGCCCTTCGGCATGTGGGGATCGATCGCCCATGCCTGGAGGGTCGCGTTGCAATCGCGAGTCTGGGCTGATGCCGGGACAGACGCGGCAAGCAGCGCGAACATCGCAGCGAACGCGGAGACGCAGGCGAAACGTCTCATTGTTCCTCCTCCTACCGCCTGTTCATGGCCCGGAGGTGAAGGTATAAGTACCCGCGCGCAAGTATGTCGGTCGGATGATGCACTAGTCAACCCCAGGCCAACCCCCTCGCGTGCCACATGATGTCCTCGACCGCATCTCAGCCTTCAATGGCCACGATGACCGTGGGTCGGGGGTGGCCGGTCCTGCAGCGACGAGAAAGAGGGGGAAACACCCTTACGGTAGTCGATGATGCTCCCGCCAGGCCAACCGGCAGGGGGGCTTCTCGACGACTGGTGAGGTTGGTGGGGTCAGTGCTCAGAGGGGATCGGCAATTCCAGTCCCCAAGTCCCAACCTCGTGAGCTTGCGGCAGGTGATCCGGTGCGGCGTCGTCGCGGTGTCGCCGAGCTACTGCTTGCGCCACTCGCCTCCCGGAACCGCGACAACCACGTACCAGGCAGTGTTCTGTACCCACCGCGCTCCAGTTTGTCAACTGGGCCGGACCTGACACCCACCCCGCTGGTCGACCTCTGTCAACTTCGACGGACCTGGCGTGCGCCAGGCAAAGCCTGGAGAAGGGGGAAGAGATGACCTAGTGGCCTGTAACGGTTGAAGTGGAACCGAGGAACGGGATCCGACGAGTTGGGTCGGAGTAGCTCCAGCGGATGGGTTGCGGCGCCTGGTTGTGGCGGCGGATGGAGCGCCTAAGCTCTGTGGCGAGATCGGCGGTGGAGGCAAGCACTCCGCGGGGATCGGTATCACGTCCGGCAAAGTTGACAAAGTGGGAGTCGCCCGGCAGGTCGGCGGCACGACACCCGAGGTCGCACGCCCGCCGAGAGCGTGTGTCGATGACTCTATCTGTGCCGGCCTGGCGCTCTCGGCCGTGGGAAGCGGACAGGAGCGCGGAGGCCGGCGGAGGTTTGAGCGCGCCGCGGCCCGATGGCTCTTGCCGGATCTCGAGATCGGCTGCGCACGCGGTGAGGTGCCGAGATAGAGGATCGGTCTTTGCCAACCTCGCCGGACTTGGAGGTCCTATGAGTAGACGTGAGCACGAAATGCTAGAGTCAAACCGTGCTTCCCGAGTATTTCGCGATCATCGGTGCCATCATCGGTTCGCTCGGCGGCTGCTATTACCTGTACGAGACCATCGTCGGCAACGCCCAGCCCAACCGCGTCACGTGGCTGCTTTGGGGAATCTTCCCGATGGTCATCTTC
>JAJXZZ010000202.1 GCA_021779795.1 Acidobacteriota bacterium
GCCGTACGTGACGGACGGGAAGACGAACGCGTCGCTCGGCAAGTCGGTGGACCCGGCCGGTCTCGGCCTGGCCGAGGCGATCGCGGTGCTCGACGCCCGCGCGGCGGCCGGGCCGAAGAAGAAGGGCGGACGGCGCCCGGCGGCCGCGGGCACCCGGACGCGCAAGCGCCCGGCCAGGTCGTAACGCATGATCCACATCCTCGGCGGCGGCCTCGCCGGCTGCGAGGCCGCCTGGCAGGCCGCCTCGCGCGGCGAGCGGGTCGTCGTCCACGAGATGCGCCCCGCGCGCGGCACCGACGTCCACCGCACGGGCGCGCTGGCCGAACTGGTTTGCAGCAACTCCTTCCGCAGCGACAAGCTCGACAACGCCGTCGGCCTCCTCAAGGAGGAGATGCGGCGCCTCGGCTCGCTCGTGATGCGCGCGGCCGACGCGGTGCGCGTGCCGGCCGGCGCGGCGCTGGCCGTGGACCGCGAGCGGTTCGCCGAGTTCGTCACGCGCGAGGTGACGTCGCACCCGCTCGTCGCCGTCGTGCGCGAGGAGGCGCTCGACGTGCCCGACCCGGCCGCGGCCGGCGGGCCCGTCGTCGTCGCCACCGGGCCGCTCACCTCGCCGGCGCTCTCCGAGCGGATCGCGTCGCTCGTGGGCCGCGACCACCTCTATTTCTACGACGCGGTGAGCCCGATCGTGCTGGCCGAGTCGATCGACCTGTCGCGCGTCTACCGCGCTTCCCGGTGGGACCGCGGCACGACCGACGGCGACTATCTCAACTGCCCCTTCACGGCCGAGGACTACGGGCGGTTCTACCAGGCGCTGACGACGGCGGAGCTGGCGACGGTGCACGACCTCGGGGGCGAGCGGTTCTTCGAGGGGTGCCTGCCGATCGAGGTGATGGCGCACCGCGGCCCGGACACGCTGCGGTTCGGGCCGATGAAGCCGGTGGGGCTGCCCGACCCGCGGACCGGCCGGCCGCCGTACGCCGTGCTGCAGCTGCGGCAGGACAACCTCGCCGCCGACCACTACAGCCTCGTGGGGTGCCAGACGCAGCTCAAGTGGGGCGAGCAGGCGCGGGTGTTCCGGCTCGTGCCGGGGCTCGAGCGGGCCGAGTTCGCCCGCTTCGGCCTCGTGCACCGCAACACGTACATCACCGGGCCGGCGGTGCTGGCCGAGACCTGGCAGATGCGGTCGCGGCCGTCGGTGCTCTTCGCGGGCCAGATCTCGGGCGTCGAGGGCTACGTCGAGTCGGCGGCGTCGGGCCTGCTGGCGGGCATCAACGCGGCCGCGCTGGCCGCCGGGCGCCACCCGTCGTCGCCGCCGCGGACGACGGCGATCGGCGCGCTGGCGTACTATGCGTCGCACGCCGACGCGGCGCACTACCAGCCGAGCAACATCACCTTCGGCATCATGCTGCCGCTCGAGACGACCGACCGCCGCCTGCGCCGCGACCGCAAGGCGCGGAACGAGGCGATCTCGGAACGGGCGCTCGGGGCGCTGGGCGCGTGGATGGCGAGCGCGGGCGACAGCCGTTAGCGGACCGCGGTGGAAGGCCGGGATTCGGTTCCGCGGTCAGCGGACCGGGGGTCCGCTGCCAGCGACGCCTCTCCCCGTCCTCTGACCGTGATCCGCTGCCCGCTGCCTGCGGCATACTATCTCCCGTCGTGAAGGACCACCTCCGCGCCTTCCTCTCGTACCTGCGGCTGAACCGCAACGCGTCGGCGCACACGGTGCGCGCGTACGAGAGCGACCTGTCGCAGCTGGTCGCCTTCATGGCGCGGGAGCACCGGCGGCCGCCGTCGGCGCTGGGGCCGTCGGACATCACGCGCGTGACGATCCGCGGGTTCCTCGCCGAGCTGTTCCGGCTGGGCGAGTCGCGGTCGAGCGCCGCGCGGAAGCTGGCCGCCATCCGGACCTTCCTTCGGTATCTCAAGCGCGAGGGGCTGATCGAGTCGGACCCCGGCCTGCTGGTCGCCACGCCGAAGCGCGAGCAGACGATCCCGCGCCACCTCGAGGTGGACGAGATGGCGCGGCTGCTCGAGACGCCCGACACGTCGGGCCCGCTCGGCCGGCGCGACCGGGCGATCCTCGAGCTGCTCTACGCGTCGGGGCTTCGCCTGAGCGAGCTGGTCGGGCTCGACCTCGAGGACGTCAGCCTGGGGAGCCGGATGGTGCGGGTGCTGGGCAAGGGGCGCAAGGAGCGGCTGGTGCCGTTCAACCAGAGCGCGGCGTCGGCGCTGCGCGCGTGGCTGCCGGACCGGCAGGCGCTCGTGCGGGAAGGCCGCCAGCCGCGAGCCGCGGGCCGGAAGCCGGCGGGGGGCGCCCAGCCGGTCTCTTCCCGCAGGCGACCGGATGACGAGCCCCTCTTCCTCAACTACCGCGGCACGCGGCTGTCGTCGCGGCACGTGCACCGGCTGGTGCGGCACTACGTGGCGGCCTGCAGCATGCGCTTCGGCATCAGCCCGCACGCCATCCGCCACTCGTTCGCGACGCACCTGCTCGAAGCCGGCGCCGACCTGCGCGCCATCCAGGAGCTGCTCGGCCACGTGCGGCTCGGCACGACGCAGCGCTACACGCACGTCAACGCGGCGCAGCTGATGGACGTCTACCGGCGGGCGCACCCGAGGGCGAGAGGACAGGGGCAGGGACAGGGACAGGGACAGGAAGAAGAGTAGAGAATCTTGGGATCGTGGGATCGTGCGAAGTACGAAGTACGAAGTACGAAGTACGAAGTGCTTCGCCGGGCCACGCGCCCGCAGGTTCGCTAGACCCCACGATCGCACGATCGCAAGATTTCACGATCGCCCGATCGTCCGATCCTGAGATCGCAAGTTCGCACGATCGCACGATCGCACGATTCTCCCGCCCCTCCCTCACTCGTTCGCGTCGGCCTGCGCGGCCAGTTCCCGCCGGCTCTTCGGCGGCTCGATCTTGAGCGTCTTCATCTTGTAGTTGATGACGCGGGGGCTGATCGAGAGCAGGTCGGCGGCGTCCTTCTGCACCCAGTTCGACACCTTGAGCGCCTCGACGAGGGCGCACCGCTCGATCTCCTCGAGCGGGATGCCGGCCGGCGGGATCCGGACGACGGTGGGGCCGCCGTCGGCGGCGGCGAGCGCCGTCTCACCGAGGTGGAGGTCGGCGACGCCGATCTCCTGGCCCTCGCAGAGCAGGACGGCGCGCTCGATGGCGTTCTCCAGCTCGCGGATGTTGCCGGGCCAGTTGTAGCGCAGCAGCATCTTGAGGGCGTCGGGCCGGATGCCGTTCATCCTGCGCTTCAGCTCGCCGGCGAACCGGCGGACGAACGCGTCGGCGAGCGCGGGGATGTCGTCCTTGCGCTCGCGCAGCGGCGGCATGTCCACCGACACGACGTTGAGGCGGTAGTAGAGGTCCTCGCGGAACTGCCCGCCGGCCACCATCGCGGCGAGGTTGCGGTTGGTGGCGGCGATCAGGCGGACGTCCACCTTGAGGGTCCGCGTGCCGCCGAGCCGCTCGAACTCGTGCTCCTGGAGCACGCGCAGGATCTTGGCCTGCGTGTTGGCGCTCATGTCGCCGACTTCGTCGAGGAACAGCGTGCCGCCGTCGGCCTGCTCGAAGCGGCCGATGCGCTGCTTGTCGGCGCCGGTGAAGGCCCCCTTCTCGTGGCCGAACAGCTCGGACTCGAGCAGGTTCTCCTGCAGCGCGGCGCAGTTGACGCGGACGAAGTTGCGGGCGGCCCGGAGCGAGTTGTGGTGGATCGCGCCGGCGATCAGCTCCTTGCCCGTGCCGGTCTCGCCGCGGACGAGCACGGTCGTGTTGCTCTTGGCCACCTTGCGGACGACCGCGAGCACCTTGCCGAGCGCCTCGGAGCTGCCGATGATCCGGTCGAACTCGTAGATGTCGTTCTGCGTGTGGCGGAGGTAGTCGAGCTCGTTGGCCATCCGGCGCATCTCGAGCGCCTTCTCGATCTTGACCTCCATCTCCTCGATCTCGAACGGTTTCTGCACGAAGTCGAACGCGCCGCTCTTCATCGCCTCGACGGCGGTGTTGACCGAGCCGAAGGCCGTCATGACGATCACCGCCGTGGACGGGTGCAGCGCCTTGGCCGTGCGCAGCACCTCGATCCCGTCGCTGCCGCCCATCTTGAGGTCGCTCAGCACGACGTCGAAGTGCCCCTCGTGCAGGCAGGCGATGGCGGCGTTGCCGTTGGCCGCTTCCACGGTCTCGTGGCCGGCCTCGGTGAGCGCCCGCGCCAGGCCTCGCCTGAGCGAGTCGTGATCGTCGGCGACTAGGATTCGACCCATATCTCCCCGTGCTCAATCAATGGAGCCACCGCTCGCCGGCGCTGACCGGCAGCGTGACGCGGAACCGGGTGCCCTGGCCCGGCGCCGTCCGGACGTCGATGTGCCCGTCGTGCGCGTCCACGATCTTCCGGACGATGGCCAGGCCGAGGCCGGATCCCTTGGCCTTGGTCGTGTAGAACGGGTTGAAGATCCGCTCGGCCACGTCCGGCGGCATCCCCGGCCCGTCGTCGGCCACCTCGATGAGCAGCGTGGCCGCCGGCGGCGTCCCGTCGGGCGTCTCCGCGCCGGCCGCCGCGGGCTCCTCGTACGCCTGGCCGACGCCCGCGGTGATGCCGATCGTGCCCTGGCCCTCGAGCGCCTCGAGGCTGTTGATCAGGAGGTTCGAGAACAGCTGCCCGAGCTGCTGCGGGTCCGCGTTGATGAGCGGCAGCTGCGGCTCGATGTTCATCGTCACGGTGACGGCGCCCCGGTCCACCTTGCGCTCGGCCATCGCGACCGCGTCGTGCAGGATCTGGACGACCGACGTCCGCTCGACCTGCAGCCGGATCGGCCGGACGAACTCCAGCACCTCGAGGACGATGGCGTTGGCCGTCTTGGCCTCGTTGATGATGTCGTTCAGCAGCGCCTCGGCGTCGGGGACGGCGGCGACGCGGCGCCGCAGCAGGCCGGCCATCACCTCGATCCCGGCCAGCGGGTTCTTCACCTCGTGCGCAATCGCGGCCGCCATCTCGCCGAGCGAGGCCAGGCGGTCGCGCAGCCGCTCGCGCTCCTCCATCTGCTCGACCAGCGTCAGGTCCTTGAAGAAGACCGTCGCCCCCTCGCTCTGCCCCTGGTCGTCGAGAATGTGCGACAACGTGTAGCCGATCACCTTGCCCGACGGCTTGAGCCGCATCTCGGCGCGGTTGGGGAGGTGCGCGAGGTCGAAGGCCGCCGACAGGATGCGGACCATGTCGGGCTGGCTGACCAGCACCTCGGTGTACGGGCGCCCGATGTCGGACGGGTCGGGCGTGAGGTCGAGGATCCGGTAGGCGACGTCGTTCATCGCCGCCAGGCGATGGTCGCGCGTCACGGCGAGGACGCCGTTCCGCATGCCGAGGATGATGTGACGGAAGAACCCGTCCCCGTTCGACGCCGAGACGTTCGCGTTGCCGGCCGGCGGATCGGCGGCCCGCGGCGACCGATCGTTCCCGGACCGGCCGGCCGCGGCCGGGTGCCTGTGGCGTTGGGGACGATCCGTCATGAGGCCAGTCGCTCCCTCGTGGACCTGCGTCCGGTGCGAAGATTTCAATAGTGTAACGACAGACCGGCTGGCAGCCAAGCGGTTCGGGTCCAAGCGGTTAGAGTCCATGCCAGGGGTGCATGCCGCAAACCTCGTGCCGGGCCGGGCGGCCGGGCGCCCTCCGCAAGTGATTGTGAGGCGGGGCGGTTGACGGGAATCTCAGCCGTAGCGGCTTCACAATTCCGTCAGCGGGGGACCAATTCCGAGCGCGAGGAGGGTCAGCTCGCGTCGCTCGGCGTCTGCAGCTCTTCCCACTGGTGCATCAGGTCGCCGACCTGCCACATGAGCGCCTGGTGCCGGTCGATGACCGGCTGGGCGGCCAGGCGGTCCTGGTAGAAGGCCGGGTCGGACATCGTCTGTTCGATCTGCTTGATCTCGGCCTCGCACCGGGCGATCCGGTCCTCGAGATCGGCGACGCGCGCGGCGAGCGCCTTGGCGGCGCGGTCGCGGCGCCGCGCCTCGATCTGGGCCTGGCGCCGCGCCTCGCGGCCGGCGTCCTGCGGCGTGCGTCCCGCGTCTTGCGGCGTACGTCCGGTGTCCTGCGGCTTGCGGCCGGCGTCCTGAGTCTTGCGGCCGGCGTTTTGAGTCTTGCGGCCGGCGTCTCGCGTCTCTGCGTGCTCCTTCCGCCAGAGGAACTCCTCGTACCGCCCCGGGAAGCTGTGCGCCTCTCCGCCGCCGACCTCGACGATCCGGTTGGCGAGCTTCTCGACGAAGTACCGGTCGTGCGAGACGAAGA
>JAJXZZ010000203.1 GCA_021779795.1 Acidobacteriota bacterium
CAGGCCGCCGTGCTTCCAGTGCCCCGTCTTCTCCTCGTAGGATCGCTGGAGGACGCCGAGCAGGTCGTTGACCATCGGCCGCTCGGCCTCCTTCTTGATCTCCTTCACGAAGCTCGGCCACGGCCCCTTCTCGAGCTCGTCGAGCATCGGGGTCTCTCTCTTCTTGTCGCTCATGTCGACTCCTTAGATCCTCAGCTTCAGATGAGGGGCCAGCCCGCCGCGAACGTCACCCGGGACTGCGCGCCGCCCGGAGGCACCACACCTCCATCCCACGGTCCGCCGTGCTTGTGTAGCAACCGGCGGGCCAGGATGAGGCGTCGAACAGAGAACGGCTAACGCGCTGATTACACGGCTATTACTCGGATGGCTGCCCCAAGCGCCCTGTCCCTCCGCGTCAACGCGTTACGACGAGGTAACGGGCGGGCCGGTTGGCGTGACAGGCTCCACGGCCCTCTCGTGCACCGTCGTGGTGCGGTGGCAGTTCGCGCAGCGCGGGAGGTTCGGCTTCGGCGGCACCAGCTTGCCGGCCTCCCGCTTGTGACACCCGATGCACAGGCGATGGGCGACGACGCGGTAGCCGTCCGCCGTGTCGGAGGCGTAACGCGTCGCCCACGGGCTCACGGGCGTGGCCACCGGGTGGCACGCCGAGCAGGCGCGGACCTGGTCCGAGGATTGAGGCCGGCCCGCGACGTGGCACTTCGCGCACGAGGCGTTGAAGCCCAGGGCCTCGACGTGCGTCTCGTGCTCGAAGATCCGCGTCGGGAGGTACAGGTCGGCGTGGCACTCGGCGCACGGCGTCCCCGTGTCGCCCGGCTTGACGGCGTGGTGGCACGTCGAGCACGACTTCGGCCCCAGCCGGGCGACGTGCTTGGCATGCGGAAAGCTCACCGTCCCGGACGGGAAGCCGACGAGCAGCACGTCGCCGCCGCGGGCGCGCGCGAGCGGCGTGGCCTGGAGCAGCGGCTGCCACGGGGTGAGCGTCAGCCCCACGGCCATCGCCACGGTGAACGCCAGCGAGTACGCCCGCCGCGTCCCGAACGAGGGGTCGCCCAGCCAGACGCGCAGGTCGCCCATCCGCGGCAGTTCGAACAGCTGCAGGCGCTTGAGCGCCGACGCCTGGTCGAGCGCGTCCGGGTCCACCGGGACGTGCTCCTGGATCCAGAGGAACGCGAGCGACGCGCCGGCGACGATCCCGAAGCTGACGGCGAACTCGGTCCAGGACGGGAAGTAGTGGCTGCCGGTGAAGTCCACCTGCGCGAGGCCCGAGACGTTCACCCGGTAGAGCAGGAAGCCCACGATCGACGACAGCGCGCCGGTCATCATCGCGCCCGCCCGCTGCCTGAGCCGGGGCACCGCGAACAGCGCCAGCGGGACGAAGGTGGACAGCAGGATCTCGGTCCCGAAGAGGAACGCGTCGCGGTTCCACGCCAGGGCCTGGCGCCAGGCACCCCTGGCGACCAGGTCGCCCAGGCGCAGCGCGAACTGGAAGGCCAGGCCCCAGGCGGCCAGGCGCGCGAGGCCGGCGACCATGTCGGTCTCGGGCGTCCGCCGGTACAGCCAGGAGGTTACCGTCGACTCGAAGATCACGACGGAGAGCCCGAGGCAGATGGCGGTGACGAAGAACAGTTCGGGCAGCAGCGGCGTGTACCAGAGCGCGGGCACCCGGAAGGGCATGATCAGGATCAGGGTGCCGAGCGAGGACTGGTGCAGCGTCGAGAGCGAGATGCCGGCCACGATGAGCGGCAGCTGCAGCCGCAGCAGCGCGCGGTAGGCCCGCTGGAAGCGCGTCCGCTCCAGGAACACCGGCGCGAACTCCAGCACCAGCACGGCCAGGTAGAGCATCACGCACCAGCCGACCTCGAACAGCGGCGAGCGCGGGTTCCAGAAGATCGTCAGGTGCCAGATGTTCCAGGGCAGGCCGAGGTCGTAGATCAGGCCGACGACGACGGCGCCGTAGCCGAGCAGGGCGCTGAGGATCGCGGGCCGGATGGCGTGGTGGTACCGGGGACGGTGGAAGATGTGGCCGAGCGCCGCCACGACGAAGCCGCCGGCGGCGAGCGCGACGCCGCCCATCACGTCGAACCCGATCCACAGCCCCCACGGCGTGGCGTCGGTGAGCGCGGTCGTGGCGCCGAGCCCGCGCGTGAAGCGCACGACGGAGACGCCCGCGGCCAGGCCGAGCAGCGTCCAGAGAATCGTCTTCGCGATGCGCACCCGCCGGCTCATGACGGCTCACCCTTCCCCGCGGCGTCCGCGGACCCGCTGGCCGAGCCGGCCGCCCCGCGGCCCGGCGACTCGTCCCCGGGTCCCGTCCCGCCGGCGAGGCGCTGGCGGCGGTCGATGATCCACCAGACGCCGGTCATCAGCGCGCCCATCCCGAAGAACTCGAACGGCACCTGGCGGAGCGCGTCCCACGTGCGCTCGGGCAGGGGCTTGTCGCCGAGGACCGACGGCGGCCGCCACCCGAGCATCGCGAGATCGACGTGCGAGACGTAGAGCACGCTGGTCCCGCCAACCTCGTCCACGCCCCAGATCCGCGGCAGGTAGAGCTTCGGGCGCTCGGCGATGCGGCGCCCGGCCTCCGCGAGCATCTCGGCGCGCGTGCCGAACGCGGTGGCTTTGGCCGGGCAGGCGGACACGCACGCCGGGCGGTCCAGGCGGCCGCTGCGCAGCTCGTCGTAGCACATCACGCACTTGCGGACCGACGGGGTGAGGCTGCCCCAGTCGTAGCGCGGGATGCCGAACGGGCAGGACATCATGCAGTAGCGGCAGCCCATGCACTTCGACTTGTCGTAGACGACGGGCCCCTCGGGCGTCTTCTGCAGGGCGCCGACGGGGCACGCCGACACGCACGCCGGGTCCGCGCAGTGGCGGCACTGCTTCCGCACGTTGGCGTGGTTGGGGAGCCGCACGACGCTCGTCCAGCGTGTGGCGTTCAGGCCGTCGGGCGACGCGCCCTCGCGGGGCGCCTGGTCCTCGAGCGCCAGGCCGTGCGTCCGCTTGCAGGCGGCGACGCACTCCTCGCAGCCGATGCAGAGGGTGACGTCGTTGAGGATGGCCGGATGCTCGATCATACGCCCTGCCCCTGCTTCCCGAGGCTGATCCGCACGCGCTCGCCGGCGCCCGGGGAGAACCGCCAACCCAGCTCGGTGGACGACTGGCTGGTCCAGAACAGCACGATGTGCTGGAGTTTCGAGAATGGCACCAGGACGAGGAGGGTCTCTCCCGCCAGCAGGTGCGCCAGGTAGAGGGCCCGGGCGTTGACCGGGCTCCACGCCGGGTGGGCGACGCCGAGCCCGGCGAGGAAGACGACCAGGATCAGGACGGGCAGCACCCAGTCCTGCGGCTCGCTGAGGCGACGCGACGCCGGCCGGACGGCGCGACTCGCGACCAGCCAGGCGATCGCCGCGACGGTGACGAGGCTGAGCGCGTCGGCCGCCCGCGCGGGCAGCGCCGGCAGCCAGACGCCGAGGCGGCGGCTCCAGATCGCGGTGTGCCCGGCGAAGAAGACCGGCACCGCGAGCACGCCGGCGTGGAACACCAGCGAGGCGAGGTTGTACGGGATCCGGTCGGCCCGCCGCAGGCCGCGCCACGGCAGCGTCCACGCGAGGTTTCGCCGGATCACGATCCGCCACGGCACGAACTGGTCGCCGGCCCGCCGCCAGGCCAGCACGAGCTCGGTCACCTGCAGCGCGAGCACGCGGACCAGCCCGAGCCCCATCACCAGGAGCGAGAGCCGCAACAGCGGACCGGTCGCGAAGTCGATCGACGCATCCAGCATGGGTTCAATCCAGGTCGATGGCGCGGTAGATCAGGTCGTGGAGCCCGACCACCTCCATGTCGAGGTGATGGTCCTCGCACAGCTCCCGCAACTGTTTCTTGCAGTTGGCGCAGGGCGCGACCACGTACTTCGCGCCGGTCGCGCGGAGCTGCTCGGCCTTCTTCGCGCCGGCCACGCCGGTCCGGTACGCGCGCAGCTCGTCCACCGACACGGTCCCGCCGCCGCCGCCGCAGCACAGGTTGGTCGGGCCGCGGGGCGTCATCTCGACGAAGTCCGCGCAGAAGGCGCGCAGCATCTCGCGCGGCTCGTCCACGATCCAGCCGGTCCGGCCGATGTTGCACGGGTCGTGGTAGGTGACCCGCTCGGTCACCGCGCCGGGCTTCAGGCGGAGCCGGCCTTCCTTGAAGGCCCGGTAGGTGTACTCGATGATGTGGACGACGGGCGGGGCCGTCGGGCCGAGGAACGCGCGGCTGAAGACCTTGGCCGAGCGCGACGCGTGGCCGCACTCGCCGATCAGGATCGCCCGCGCCCTCAGGCGGCGCGCCTCCTCGATCTCCGCCGTCAGCACCTCCTCGAGCACCCAGTCGTTGTAGAACAGGCCGTAGTTGATCCCGTCGAAGTACCGGCTCCCGATCGTCCAGCGGTCCTGGTCGCCACAGGCGTTGAGGGTCAGCGCGATCCCCATCAGGGTGTCGGCCTCCATCAGGTAATCGCTCACGGCCGGGAAGAAGATGTAGTCGCGGTCCTCCTGGTCCACGGGGAATCGGACCTCGCGCTGCTTGCCGTCGCGGATCTCGTCGGCCAGGAACTCGACGGTGTCGAGGATCGCCGGCAGCGGGATCGCCGAGGTATTGCGCGTCGGCCCCTCGAGCTGGGCGCGCACCGAGATCACCAGCGCGCGCGGGACCAGGCCGATCTCCGAGAGGATGTAGCGCGCCAGGTGGGTCACGAGGCCGTGATCGAGGCCGAGCGGGCACTCCAGGCTGCAGCGGCGGCACGCCGTGCAGTCGTAGTAGGTGGAGGCCATCTCGAGAATCCGGTCGGCCGTGAGGTACTGGCGGCCGAGGATGCGCGTCTCGAACAGCCCCCGCGGCGTGAAGTGCCGCCGGTAGGTCTCGAGCAGGAGGTTCGACCGGTAGCACGGCACGTCGCGCGGGTCACCGGTCTGCTGGTAGATCTGGCACGCCGTCGCGCAGTTCGAGCACCGGGCCGTCGTCCGCGCGTAGTTGTCGATCACCTGCCGGTAGTTGGTCTGCGTGAGGATCGCCGCGAACGCCTCCAGGAACCGGCGCGGCAGGTCGTCGAGCGCCAGCTTGTCCTTCTCGACGATGTACCGGAGGCGCTGCTGGACGTCGTCGGCCGTGAGGTCGCGGCGCCGCGGCAGACGGTCCGCCCCTGCCTGGACCGCGACGACGCCGCCGGGCCCGCTCCGTGCTTCCGCGTCCTGGTTCGCCAACCTGCGCCTCCTGCGTGAATGACACGCGCCGGCCACATCCGAGCAAGCGGGATGCCACGCGCCTGGCCCCGCGGCCGGACGGCGGAGGGGCTGGGCGATCGCCCGCCAGCCGTCGCCGCCACGCGCGTCGTCGGGCGGCTCGGGAGACGCTGCTCCGCGTTGACCGGGATTCAGCGGCCAGGCGTGGCCGTGCGGGGATGCCGACGTCGGGTCGTCATCTTCGGGGAGCAATCGGCGTGCCGTGCGGTCGGCGCCGCAAGAGGGCGGGTCACGCGGCGAGGCTCGCGCATCGGGGCGCGAACCGCGGGCGGGGCGTTACCGGGGCGTAACGGCGCGTAACAGGGCGGTGCCGGACCGGAGCCCTCGACTCCAGCCCGGCACCGCGCGGCGCCGCGTCACAGGCCGTTGGCGGGCATGTAGACGAAGATCACGAGGATCAGCGCGAGGCACGCGGTCAGGACGGCGACCGCGAAGCCCGTGGCGAACGCCTTGAAGCCCAGCCGGGCGAAGCTCGCGAAGCGCACCTTGGCGCCGACGCCGGCAAACGCCACGGCCAGCAGGAACGTCACGACCGGGACCAGGTAGCTCTTGACGAACGGTCCCCATACGGCCTGGGTGGCCGGGATCGCCAGCAGGGCCGAGTTGATCAGCGTGAACGCGACGAAGCAGAGGGCGAAGAACGGGATCACCTTGCCGCCGGCCTTGCCGGTGCCGCGGCGGCGGTGGAAGATCGCCGACAGGATGATGACGACCGGGGCGATCGAGAAGATGCGCACCGACTTGGTGACCATCCCCATCGCCAGCGCCTTGTCGCTGATCTGGGACGCGGCGCCCACGACCTGGGCCGTCTCGTGGATCGCGGTGCCGCACCACACGCCCGCGGCCACCTCCGAGTGGTGGAGCCACGCACCCAGCACCGTGCTCGAGAACAGGACGGGATAGAGGAACATCGCCACCAGGCCGAACAGCGTGACGCAGGCGACGGCCATCCCCATCTCCTCT
>JAJXZZ010000204.1 GCA_021779795.1 Acidobacteriota bacterium
GCGCATGGCTTCGGCGAACGTCAGGCCGTCGCTTGCGGCGGCGCGCTCGGCGCGCCTGAACTTGTCGATGAGGCCGCGCAGCCGCTCGCGGTCCACCTCGACCCACCGCCCCCGCAGCAGCGCCAGCCCGTCCACGCCCTCGAGCAGGGCGCGGATCTCCTCGGGCGTCAGCGGCTCGCCGTCGAGCGTCACGTCCATGCGGAAGTCGAGGATCGCGCCCAGGCCGAGGCCGGCCGCCGGCTGCGTGCCGACGGTGGCCTGCACGACGGGCCGCGGCGGATGCCCCGCCTTCCACGCGGCGGGCACGCGCACGACGATGCCCGCGCGATCGAGCGCGTGGGCGTCGCGAAGGAGCGCGAGCGCTTCGCGCGGCGTCCAGCGAAGCGGATGGAAGATCTCGCCCGCGTCCACCATGGCCTTCAGCCACGCGCAGCTCTCGCTGGCCCGCTGCACCGGGAGCAGCAGCGAGAGCAGCCGCGCCTTGTTGGCGGCGCCGGCGTACTCGCGCAGGGCCTGGCCGAGCGGGAGGTGCTGCGGCGTCGCGTGCGCCGACAGGCGGTGCGTGTACGTGGCCATGAAGGCAAACGGCGCGTCGGGGTCCTTGCGGGTTTCGGCCAGGTGGAAGTGCACGCGGCCGACGGTGTGCCAGGCGGGGTTGAATTCCCGCAAGGTGTCCTGGACGGATGCCTTCGACTCGGCAAGGTGCGCCGCAAACGCACGGCCGATCGCCTCCCACAGGCGGCGAAGGAGGTCTGCATTCACGTACTCGGCGCCGACCATCGGCGGCACCGCCGCCGCCGCTTCGTCCAGCTCTCCATCGTCCGGGCAGGGAACGGCGGGCGGGGTCGAGGCGCCGCCCGGCGCGCCGGCCTCCTCGGGCTGCGCGCACAGGGCGTTGACGTAGCGCGCCGCGAAGTCGCGCCAGTAGGCGAAGGCCGGGGGCAGCGCCGACTGGATCTCGCCGGCGCCGAGCTGCAGGAGCCCGGAACCGGTGCCTTCGGCAAAGGCGCGGACCAGACGCGATGCGACGGCGGCATCCAGGCCGGCCGCCTCCGCGCTCTCCTCGAGGAGCAGGTGGCCGTGCGGCGTCAAAACGAGATCGAGGGCGGCCGCGCGGCTCGCGGCGCTGCTCGATTCACCGGGAGAAGCCATCCGCCAATCTTATCAACTTGCGTGACGGAGGAGCTTCAGCGCAGGTCGTACCACACGCCGTGGCCGGCGCCGTGCCGGCCTGGCGTGCCGCGTCTTGCCGGCGCCCGGAGGTCCTGCTCGAGCATGTGGCTGATGGCGAGACCCGTGTGTGCGTTCTCTTCCGGACCGCTGGCGGTCAGGCAGCCGCTCAGCAGCAGTGGTGCCGGTCGCCGCTCTCCTGCACCGGCGGGCACGGCACCGTGCCGTACGAGCAGAACACGCAGCAGTCGCCGGCCTTGGGCTTGAGAATCGCGTGGCACTGCTCGCACTCGTAGAACCACTGACACGCGTCGGTGGGCATCCGCTCGGCCTTCGAGTGGCCGCACTTCGGGCAGGTGATCGTCGAATCCAGGACGATGCTCATCGGGGAATCCTCAACAAGACGATCGTACTACGATCCGCGCGCGTGCCTGTTCGATCTCTGCGCGGCTCGCCCCGCCGGCCGGGATCATTCGGCGCGATCCGGGCTCTCGCGCTTCGCGATGCGCAGCCGACGCTCACCGCCGCCCGCCAGGCCGACGCTCTCGGCCAGCGCCCGGTTCGCGCGCACCCACCGCGCCACCCACGGTTCGATGCCGAGCGCGCGGAAGTAGAGTGCCGCCAGATCGGCCCGCACCTCCGTGAGGTGGCCATCCTCGATCGCTCTAACACGGTACTGGGGAATCCCGGCGGCCGCCGCCGCGTCCTTCGGGCTCCAACCCCGTTCCTCGCGCGCCTGGCGGCAGCGCCGGCCGAGGGCCTGCCAGCGCACGCCCCGCTCGACGTCACGGAGGGACTGGGCTGGCGCCAGCGGGAACCAGTCCGCGAACGCCTTCTGGACCTCCGCGGCGAGCAGGGACACTTCGGCATCGGTCAATGGCGCCGCGGGGTTCCGGCGCAGCTTGCCCCCGAGCTTCCTCAACGCCTCGGATTTCCCCAAGACACGGTTCGACGACGTCATCCTCGATCCCCTCCTCTGCGGCGAGCGGCACGTGAGGCGCCACCGCCAGCCACTCCCCGCGACATCGTCGTAAGATAGCATCCATGAAGACCGACCGGGTCGTCGAGTCCGGCAATCGCTACTGCCATCGGCTCGGGCTGCCAATGCCCGATCTCGACGTCGCCCTCACGCACTCCGAGACGAAACTCGCGCACCTGATGGCGCTCGCCGTGCTCGAAGCGGGCGGACCGCTGTCGCTCGACGCCATCGCGGAGCGACTCGGACGCCTCGCCCTCCCGCCCCGGCTCGCCGCCGCCGGCAACCCGGCCGCGCTCCGCAAGGCCTGGCACGGCCACTCGCCGCTCGTCCGCGACTCGGTGGATGGCCTGTTCTATCTCGACCTGCTGGCGCACGACGAGTTGCGCTGGGTCGCCTACCTGGCCGATCCCCTTCGCGCGCCCGCCGCGCGCTCTCGGCCGGACGAGGTCCGGCAGCCGCCGGAGAGCGAGCCGCTCTCGCAGGCCGAGGTGGACGCCGCCTTCTCCGACCGAACGCTCCACGCCTACTCGTCCATCCGGCGCGCCGCGGCCATCCTCGAAGCGGCCGGCGGCGGACCGTTGTCGTTGGAAGACATCGACCGGCGGCTGGTTGCCCTGAGCGACCGGGGCGCCGGCCTCGACGAGCGCACGGTAGCCCACTGGCACTCGGACCTGGTGGTGGCCGGCCCCGACGGCTTGTTCCGCCTCAACGCCGCGTCGCGGGACGTGCCCGCGCTTCGCCGGGACATCCGGAAGATGGCCTCCGCGAGCCTCCAGCGGCGGGCCGAGGCCGAGAAGGCCCGCGCGTGGCGCGCCGAGCACGAGCAGGAGCGCGCCGACGAGGATCGCCGGGACATGGAGGTGGCCGGCCGCGCACGTCGCGCGCTCGTGCACGTCGTGGCCGTGGACGGCGGCGTCCGCGCGGCGGCCGTGATCGACGCCGTGGCCCGCAGCCAACGGCTCTTCATTGGCGAAGCGCTGAGAGAGCTGCCCGCCCATCTCGACGCCTTCGATTTCCTCGCCGGCGTCGATCTCCGCCCGTCGCTGCGCCTGCTCGGCCTCGATCCCGACCGCTGGTGGCTCGCCGAGCTGCGGCCGACGCAGCGCACCATCCGCCCGTCGGACCAGGCGGCGCTGGCCGTCACGCTTCCGGGGGTCGTCCAGGCGACGACGGGAAAGAGCCGTGTCCCCGCCGACGCGAAAGCCTGGGAGCCCCTCCTGGCCGAGCGATTGACGGCCCGGCTCGAGGCCCGGCTCGAGGAGGAAGCGCAGGCGCTGTTCGCGCTCTACGAGTACGGCGCCCTCCACGGCGGCGTGCGGATTCGCCGGCACCTGGGCGACCGCCTGGTGCCGGTGTCCTGGTCGCTCCCCGGCGACCCCGACTTCGAGTCGTTCGTGAGCGCGTCGGCGCGGCACTGGCTGCCGCTCGAGATCGTCACCGGCCCGTCGGCCACGCTCGCCGATCCCTGGTCGGCCGCCGCCACCGTCACCATCGTCGAGCGCGACCGCGACGCCCTGTACGTCAGGGAGGGTGACGACGTCCGGGCGATCGACGCCTCCGACATCCGCGCGATTCGCCTGTCGGGCGGTCCGTCCGCGCCGAAGGTCGCGCGAAGGAGATGGTCGGACTACGACCGCCGCGCTTGCCGGCTGATGGTGACGCTCGAGGGGATCGAGCCGCCCATCTGGCGCCGGCTCGAGCTGCCCGCCTCGATCACGCTCGCAAGACTCCACGAGATGCTGCAGGCGGCCCTGGGCTGGACCAACAGCCACCTGCACGTCTTCGAGATCGGCGACGAGCGGATCGCCGTCCCGTTCGAGCTGCGCCAGCTCGCGAGCGGGGAGATCACGCGCAGCGCGCGGCTGGTGAAGCTCGGCGAGGTCATCGACCACGGCTTCCGGCGCTTCGTCTACGAGTACGACTTCGGGGACTCCTGGCGCCACGCCATCGAGATCGAGGAGGTGCGCGACAGGCGCGACGATGACGGATGGGTGCGGTGCCTGGGTGGCGCGCGGGCCTGCCCGCCCGAGGACTGCGGCGGGACCGACGGCTACGCGCGCCTGCTCGAAATTCTCTTCGACCCGCGGCACCCCGAGTTCGAGGAGATGCGCACCTGGGTCGGACGCTTCGAGCCGGATCGGTTCGATCTCGCGGCCGTCAACGCGGCGCTGGCGGCCGTCCCGTGGTTCTGAGGGCGCGCCATGCGCTTTTGAGCTCGTCGATCCTGCGGCAGACCTCTTGGTCGCCGCGCAGCCGGCATGGCCCCGTCGGCGTATGATGGCCGCATGGACTCGTCCATTCAGACCATCGCGGCGGCCGGGATCGGCCTGGGGCTGGCCGCCGCGTGCGGCTTCCGCGTGTTCGTGCCGCTGCTCGTCCTGAGCCTGGCGGCGAAGGGGGGCTACGTCGCGCTCGCGCCTGGATGGGCCTGGATTGGCACGATGCCGGCGGTCATCGCCTTCGGGACGGCCACGCTCCTCGAGGCGTTCGGCTACTTCATCCCGTGGGTGGACCATGCCCTCGATCTCGTCGCCACGCCGGCCGCGGTGGCCGCGGGGATGGTGACGACCGCCTCGGTGCTGACCGATCTCCCGCCGCTCGTCAGGTGGGCGGCGATTCTCGTGGGCGGCGGGGGCCTCGCCGCGCTGGTCCAGTCTTCGACCGTGGCGCTGCGCGCCGGATCGACCGCGACCACGGGCGGCCTGGCGAACCCGGTGGTCGCGGCCGTCGAACTCGGCGGGTCCGCGCTCACCTCGATCCTCGCCGTGTTGCTGCCGCTCGTGGCGCTGCTCGCGGTGATCGTGGGCCTGGCCGTGTTCTGGCTCGTGGTCCGACGCGTCGGCGGGCGGCACCGCCCCCGGGCGGCCTGACGCGCGGAGTCGATCTGCAGTGCGCCGACTGCCGCGTCGCCGTGGAGATCGACGGCGCCCAGCAGATCGGTGACGCGGCGGTCTACCTCCGGGATCGCCGCAAGGACCTGCTGCTGCCGGAGAACGACTACCTGGTCCTGGACGCCATTCTGCGAGCGATCACGACACGTCGGCGGCGATGATCTGACTCTGACTCCGGTCAACTTGCGCGCCGCAAGACCTCCACCTCGGCTTCGAGCCGGCTCCCGAGACGATCCCGTTCCAGGTCGAGGTCGTACGCGGCCTGGAGATTCAGCCAGAACCGATCGGACGTTCCGAAGAACCTCGCCAGACGGAGGGCCGTGTCGGCCGTCACGGCACGCTTGCCGAGCACGATCTCGTTGATGCGCCGCGGCGGAACATTCAAGCCCTTCGCGAGCCGGTACTGGGACAGCCCGAGCGGCTTCAGAAAGTCCTCGATGAGCACTTCGCCCGGATGGACCGGCGCCAGTTTCTTGGTCATGGCAGCCTCAGTGGTAGTCGACCATTTCGACGCCATAGGCGTCGCCTTCGCGCCACCGAAAGCACACGCGCCATTGGTCGTTGACGCGAACGCTGTACTGACCCTCGCGCCGTCCGCGGAGCTTCTCCAGGCGGTTGCCCGGCGGAATCCGTAAGTCGTCCAGCACGACGGCAGCGTCCAGTTGCCTCAGCCGCCTGAGCGCGACGCGCTGGACGTCGGCTCCGAATCGTCGAACCGGCTCCCGCTTGAAGAGCCGTTCCATATCGGAGTCCCGGAATCCGCGGATCACAGCCAGATAATAACGCGAGACGTTATGGTACGCAAGATGAGAGCAGGAGAGTCGGCCTGGGGTAAAGAGCCAGAACTCGTCGGCCTTCGCTTGAAGAATGGGCTTGCCTGCCCGTAGCTCGCCCGAGGGTCAGGCAAGCGGAAGGCGAGCAATCTGGCTTGCCATGAGCGAGCGAAGGGATCTGTCTGAGAGACTGGTGCCCTTCGACTCGCGAGGATTCAAGCGCTCGCTCAGGGCACCATGAGCGAGGGCGTGAACCGCCCGAGTCGAATGGTGGAGGCGGCGGGAGTCGAACCCGCGTCCGAGAGCACGTTACCGCAGGACTCTACATGCGTGTCCTCTTCTGTTGATTCGCGGCCGGCCTGGGGAAGAGGCTAAAACCGTCGGCCGCTA